>NZ_JBFALG010000004.1:0-236776 GCF_040656135.1 Micromonospora sp. NPDC050200 | reverse complement strand
TGTCCCGCCAGGGGCACGGCTGGTTAGCTACGTTCGGAAGGGATAACCGCTGAAAGCATCTAAGCGGGAAGCCTGCTTCAAGATGAGGTATCCCATCACCCTTCGGGGTGGGTAAGGCCCCCAGCTAGACGACTGGGTTGATAGGCCGGAAATGTAAGCCCGGTAACGGGTTCAGTTGACCGGTACTAATAGGCCGAGGACTTGACTACGAAGCTGCTACGCGTCCACTGTGCAACTCCCGACAAACGAACAACAGACCAGCGTTTTGTTGGTGTTGTTTGACATGTCGATAGAGTTACGGCGGTCATGGCGGAGGGGAAACGCCCGGTAACATTCCGAACCCGGAAGCTAAGCCCTCCAGCGCCGATGGTACTGCACTCGGGAGGGTGTGGGAGAGTAGGACACCGCCGGACAAACATTCATTCAGGCCCACCCCCTCAGGGGTGGGCCTGAATGCATTTCCACCCCGAAAACCGACCCGCCCCTCGTTCGGCGAATCGCCCGGGGCGACCTCGTCTTCTCGGTACCGTCGGTGCGGGACCCGCCCCCGCCGCGTGGTCCCCCGCCGTGACGGCGGGAAACGTGACGTGGAGTACGCCTCGTCCGCAATCGGGACGGACCCGTCGGGGTACCTGCTCTCCCGTACGACCGGAACTGACCGTCGGCACCGGCGGAGGCAGGAGTGGTCATGAAGATCGGAATCATCGGCTCGGGGCACGTCGGGGGGACGCTCACCCGACGGCTGCGCACCCTCGACCATGACGTGACAGTCGCGAACTCACGGGGACCGCAGACCCTCACGGACCTGGCGCAGGAGACCGGTGCCACCGCCGGCACGCTGGAGCAGGCCGTGCAGGACGCCGAACTGGTGATCGTGGCGATTCCCGTGCTGGCCGTGCCGGCGCTGCCCCCGGAACTCTTCGACGGCAAGGTGGTCGTCGACGCCGACAACTACTACCCGCAGCGCGACGGCGACATCGCCGAGCTGCTGGACCGCAGCCTCAGCTCCAGCCGCTGGACCGCGGAGCACCTCAAGGGCGCCCGGGTGGTGAAGGCCTTCAAACCATCCAGGCCCAGCACCTGATGGACAACGGCCGCCCGGCCGGCGCCGGCGACCGGATCGCGCTGCCGGTGGCCGGCGACGACGCCGACGCCAAGCAGCTGGTGATGCGACTGGTCGACTCGCTCGGCTTCGACCCGGTGGACGCCGGCACCCTCGACGGAAGCTGGCGGCAGCAGCCCGACACCCCGGTCTACGGCGCCGACCGCGACGCCGACGGGGTACGGCGGGGGCTGGCCGAGGCGCGGCCCTGAGGGGGCGTACGACAGAGAGAAGCCCCGCCGGCGACCAGCCGGCGGGGCTTCTCCGTGCCCGGGGTCAGGACGGCTCGGGGCCGCAGACGAAGCGGGGCTCGGCGTCGTACGTCCAGCTGAACTTCTCCCGCTTGACGACCTTCCCGTCCTTCGTGATGACCCGGAAGGCGTCCTGGCTGAACCCGTCGCTCCCTACCGCGGAGATGCACTTGGGGCCGGGTTCCAGGTGGACCGTCTTCGGCTTGGTGATGTTGCGGCGGGGGCCGTACTCGGTCTTGACGCTGTCGTAGATCTTCGTACTCCAGATCGACACGGTGATCGTGCTCGACGTGTACGAGGTGTCGATCAGGACCCCGTGCGAGGTGTTGTTGCGGAACTTGAAGTCCAGGTCCGGCCAGAAGATGGTCGACTCGATCACCGCCGGGTAGCGGCTGAAGTAGAACGAGTGCGGCTTGTGCTCGACGTCCTGCAGCCCGGCGTAGTACGTGGCGTTGAACAGCGTGGTGGTGAACTGTGAGACGCCGCCGCCCACCCCGGGCACCAGCTTGCCGTTGACGATGACGGGGGCGTCCTGGTAGCCCTGGTCGTACCCGCGCTCGCCGGTGTGGCCGTTGAGGGAGAAGGTCTCACCCGGCTTCACCACCGTGCCGTCGACGTCCTTGGCGGCCTGGACGATGTTCTGGCTGCGCGGCGAGGCGAGCCCGCCGGGGAACCGGGTGGTGAAGGTGGAGACCCGCTCCCTGATGCCCAGCGCGCCGAGCTTCTCCTCGGTCAGCTCCGGCTCGGCCGGCTTGAGCTGGCCGCTGATCGTCCGCCCGTCCGCCTTGGGCAGGACGGCGAGCAGGTCGCGACCGAGGGCGGCCGAGTCCAGCTGCTGCCCGGAGCGACCGGGCACCACCTTCGGCTTGCCGCCGGCGATCGTCATCGTCGCGTCCCTGGGCGCCGACTCGATCGCCGCCAGCTTGTCGCCGAGGGCGGCGCGCAGCCGCTTCACGTCCACCCGGGGGCTGAGCTTGCCGGCCTCGTCGGCGGAGAAACGCAGGCCGCGCGCGATCGCCGCCGGCGGGATGGTCACCGTGCCCTTGTCGGTGGTCAGCGTGACCGGGGCGGCGACCGCCGGCTCGGCCAGGTCCTCGACCAGCCGATCCACCTCCTCGGCGGTGGTCGCCGGGGCCTTCTCCACCAGCGGCACCGTCACCGGCTCGCCGGCGAGCCAGCCCTTCGTGACGACCTGGGCGGAACGCTCCCGGTCCAGGGACAGGGCTGGCTTCGGGTACACCGGCTTCGGGGTGGTGCCGGTGAAGATGATCGTCGGCATGGTCATCTCGCGACCCTGCTTGCCCATGATCTTGCGCAGTGCCGCGTCGAGCCGGTCGGCGTCGACCGTGACCACCGGGTCGACCGTGCGGGAGCCGAGCAGCCGGCTCACCGCGTGCGCCTCGGCCTCGGTTGCCGCCGCCACCGTGGCGTCGACGTTGATGGTCAGGCCCACGTCGGCCGGGCTGATCTCCGCCCGCTGCTCCCCCACCAGCACGGTCAGCGGGGCGTTCAGGGTGCCCGCCCGCCGCTCCAGCTCGGCGCGCAGCTCCCGGGCCGCCTCGTCCCGGCTCCGGCCGCCGAGTTCGGCGCCGAGCACCGTCGTGCCCCGGGGCACGTCCCCGGCGTACGCGTAGGCGCCGGCACCGGCAACGCCGGCCAGCACCGCGGCGGTCAGGCCGCCGGCGAGCAGCAGCCGGCTGCGACGCCACCACGGCCCGCCCGAACCGGCGGGCTTGCCGGCCGGTTCGTCGTCGGCCGGCCAGGTCACCGCGGTCACCTGCACCGTGGGCCGGTCGTCGGAGACCTGTTTGTCGCCGTAAAGGGTCACTGCCACCTCGATCGGGACGTACCACATGGGGGTTACGGACCCCCGGAAGACGTCTACGGTAACCAACGCGCGGGCCGGTGGACACCGTGCGGCCGGCCACCCCGCGGACCGCGTGTCGGCCATACCCGCCCCGGTCACCGGGCGTGCGTGTCGCCGTGGCACCGTGTCCGGGTGGGCGATCGGGTGCTGGCGTACGGCGGCGGGTGGCTGGACCGCGCGGGGGCGCTGCGCGCCGACCGGGAGTGGATCACCGGGCGGCTGACCGACCCCCGGGCCGTGCTGCTGCCGCTCTGGCGGGACCACTGCCTCGTCACCGCCGACCAGACGCCGGTACGGCTGCACCCGGCCGACACCGCCGAGGTGCTCGCCGCCGCCGACGAGACCGTCTTCCTCGGCCTGGACGACGGGGCCCCGGTCTTCGCCGTCGACCTCTCCGGGCGGACCGCGGCCGAGGCCGCCCGGCTGGCCGGCGCCGCCGCGACCGCGGACGTCCGCGCCCTGGTCGCCTGGCTCGACCCGGCCCAGGCGGCGGTGCAGGCGTACGCGCGCGGGCTGCTGCACTGGCACCGGCAGCAGCGGTACTGCGGCAGCTGCGGCTCGGCCACCGTGGCGCGCGACGGCGGGCACGTGCGGGCCTGCTCGGGCCCGCGCTGCGGGCGGCTGCTCTTCCCCCGGATCGAACCGGCGATCATCGTGCTGGTCGAGGCGCCCGGATCGCCCGACCGCTGCCTGCTGGCCCGGCACGCCGGCGCTCCTGAGGGGGCGTACTCCACGCTCGCCGGGTTCGTCGAGGTGGGCGAGAGCCTGGAGGACGCCGTCCGCCGGGAGATGGCCGAGGAGGCCGGGGTGACCGTCTCCGCGCTGTCGTACCAGGGGTCGCAGGCCTGGCCGTTCCCGGCGGGGCTGATGGTCGGGTTCCGGGCCACCGCCGCCTCGGAGGAGGTCCGGGTGGACGGCGAGGAACTGCTGGAGGCGCGCTGGTTCACCCGGGACGAGCTGCGCCGCCGGGTGGCCGAGGGACGGCCGCTGGGGCGGGCCGACTCGATCGACAACCACCTGCTGGGCAGCTGGCTCGCCGCCGGCGACTGACCGTCCGGCGGCGGTCGGGCCGGGTGGGGGTCAGGGCCGGCGGGACGGATCGCCGGGGCGGAGGACCAGCCAGGCCAGCACGGCGGCGGTCAGCGCGGCGGTGCCGAGCGCGCAGATGAGGACCCCTTCGACCGTGCGCGGCGCGACCAGTACCGCCGCACCGGCCAGGCCGGCGGTGGCCACCCAGAGCGGCGCGGCGGGGAACCGGGCACCGCTGGCCACCCGGTCGTTGATCAGCAGGAAGACGACCGCGTAGAGGGCCCCGGTGGCGGCGAAGAGCGGGGCCTCGCCGGCCAGGTGCAGATAGTCGGCGCCGCCGGCCAGCCTTAGGGCCAGTTCGCCACCGACTGCGGCGGCCGCCACCAGGACCGCGCCGCAGGCGAGGATGACCGCCAGCCCGAGTGCCCGGGCCCGCCGGTCGCCCCGCGCCAGGTGGGGCAGCGCGAGCAGGGTCACCACCTGCGGCGCCCAGAGCGCGCCCTTGGTGAGCACCGAGCCGACCGCGTACGCCCCGGAGCCGTCCGCCGGCAGCAGCTGCCGAGCGAGGATCAGGTCGGCGTACGAGATGGTGAGCATCGCCAGCGTGGCCGCGCACGCGGTCATCACGTGGGTGGGTCGCAGGTCGCCCTCCGGTGCGGCGGGCGGCCCGGGGCGGGCGGAGCGGGCCAGGCGGGCCAGCAGCGGCAGGGCGAGCAGCCCGGTCACCGTGGCGAGCAGCAGCGCGGTGACCGCGCCCCCGTCGAGCGCCAGGCCGGCGATCAGCCCGCCGTAGCGGCCGAGGGCGAGCACGGTCATCCCCGCGGAGAGGCGCAGGAAACGCTGGTCGCCCTGGAGCTCGCCGAGCCAGCGGCCGGCCAGCACGGTGGCGAAGGTGGTCGCCGCGAGCAGCAGGGTCAGCGCCACCGGCAGCCGCAGCAGCACGGTCAGCAGCGGCGCCGCCACGACCGTGACCCCAGTGGTGGCGCCGGCGGTGAGCAGCGCCAGCCGGCCGGTGGGGGTGGGACCGTGCCGGGCGCGGTGAACCGCGACGGCGATCTGCAGGCCGAAGCCGGGTACGGCCGCGATCGCGCCCAGCGCGAGCACGGTGGCCAGCGCGCCGAGGTCGGCCGGGTCGAGCCGGCGGGCCCCGAGCATCGGGACGAGATAGGCCAGCGCGTTGGTCAGCATGGTGGCCGCGGTGACGGCGACACCGGCCGCACCCACCGCGGCCCTGCCCCCGCCACCGTCGGCCGTGGTCCCCGGCGGCGCCGTCCGGGATTTTCCGGTGGTCACTCGGGCTTCGGGATCGGATTGCCGATCGAGATCTCGTTCGTGCAGAGGCTCAGGTCGGCCGACCCGCTCACCGTCAGCTCGACGGCGTCCGCACCCCCGCCGATTTCGAAGAACCGCTGGTTGAGCCCCTTCTTCACCGGGAACTCGTGGGTGCCACGGCCGAGTCGCAGCACTGCGGTGCCGTCGCCGGAACTGAGGTAGCCGATTCGGACGATCCAGAACCAGTCGTCGCGTGGCTTGTCCAACGGCATCCGTACGGTCCGGCCGTCGGTGACGAGGTAACCGCAGCCCTCCTGGGGGCCCGGCGTGATACTGCTGCCCTGGATCATGGCCACCTGCACCCGGCCGAGGCCGTCCATCACCGAGGCGTTCTCCGTCTCGTGCACGAACACCGGCCGGCTGCCGGCTGCCGCGAAGAACCGGGACTGGAGGTTGTAGGGCCAGGAGAGTTCGGGGACCACTCCGCCGGGGACCGGGGTGTCGAAGAAGACGGTGCCGGGCGGTGCGCTGGCCAGCTCGATCCGTGCACTCTCCAGGTAGGACCGGCCGTACTTGAGGGCCCACTCGTCGCTGTACCGGGAAGTCGTCCACGCGGTGCCGAGCATCGCCGCGAACAGCACCAGGACCAGTCCCGCGGCGACCACCTCGCGGTATCGCTCGGGCACCCCGGCCAGCCAGTCCACCGGTGGGGCCGGCGGCGGGCGTGTCCCGTCGGCCGGATTGGCTTCCGGCCCGATGGGGCGGTCGTCGCCGGCGGGGTCCCGGTCGGTCGCCGGCTGTGGTGCGGGCCCGGGCGCCGGCTCGCTCTCGTCGAGCGGCGGCTGACCCCGCTCCTGCTCGACGTGCGCGAGCGCCTCGGCCGCCGGCCCGTCATCGTACGGGGCCTCGGCGTGGATCACACCGACGCGCGAGGAGAGGGGCACCGCCCGCGGCGCGACCGGTTCCGGCTGCCGGACGGGCTCGGGCGCGGTGACCGTCGGGGCGGACGGGCCCTGCTCGTGGGTCGTGGCGGACGCCGGTTCCGCTGCGGCCGTCACGACGCTGGTGCTCCCGCCCGCCCCCGCCCGGTCGATGCCCACCAGGGCGACCCCGATGCAGACCGCGGCGACCACCACGACATCGCTGACGTACCTCGGCACGCCGCCGGCCACCCCGCTGTAGACCGAGCCGAGCCGGGTGGCGGCCAGCAGTGCCGCGACCAGGAGGAGGTAGCCACCGAGCAGCGTCCAGGCCCGGCCGGCCGCCCGGTCGCGTCGTACGGTCAGCAGCACCAGGACGCCGAAGACGGTCCACGCGATCCAGGTGCCCAGTTCCGGCGGGGCCACCACCGGAGCGCCGTCGCCCGCGCCCAGCCAGCGCCACGGCCCGCCGAGCAGTCCCGGCACGAGGGTGGAGCCGATCAGCTGGGTGAGGAAGGAGAACACCTCACCGACGGAGTCCGGGCGGCGCAGGGACGACTCGGAGCGGAGCAGGTACGCCCCGAGGAAGGCGCCGGTCACGGCGGTGAGGGTCACCCACGACGGCCACCACCGGCGCAGCGTGGTGAGAACCGCGCGGATCGGCCCACCCTCGCCGAAGAAACAGGCGGTGAAGAGGAAGACCAGGGGCACGACCAGCAGGGCCTTCTCGAAGAAGAGCAGACCGAGCAGGACGGCGAGGGCCAGCGAGACCAGATGACGGTGTCGCCCGGTGCGCACGTACTTCAACTGGGCGCCGAGGGCGAGCACCATGGCCAGCTGCATCGGCAGCATGTTGGCCCCGACCGCCCACCAGGAGGTGGCCTCCAGGGTCAGCGGGCTGAACAGGAACAACCCCAACGGGACGAGCAGCAGCCGGCTCGGCCGCAGCAGGGTGCGCAGCAACCGGTAGACGGCCACGCTGAGGACCGCCTGACCGGCCGTCATCATCAGCGCGTACGGCCAGTAGGTGAGGCCGAAGGCGTTGGTGACCAGCCAGATCAGCAGGCGGCCGGCGGGCATGAAGTGGTTGTTGTAGAGACTGAGCAGGTATCCGACGGTGAGGTTGGACTCGGTCGCCTGCGTGATCATCACGTAGTCGTCGGCCGCGAGGTAACCGCGGAAGGCGATCTGCGTCCGCCAGACCACGCTGATGACGATCATCGCGACGGCGGCGGCGCGGATCGGATCCGTGCGTACCAGTGCCCCGGCCCGGCCGGCACCCTCACGCGTCGCGTCCACCTCGGATCCCGTCAATGTCATGGCGGAAGATTGCCACACGGCCACCTGGCGTCCCATCAGGTCATCGGGTGGTTCAGGGGTCTCCGGGGCGCGGCGGTGGCCGCGTACAGTGGCGAGCCACCACGGGGCGGTCGGGCGCGCCCGGCGGGCAGGTGGGGGGCGACGGATGCGGGGACGGCTGGTGCCGTACGGCGTGGCCGCCGCCGTGGCGGCGGTGGTGCTCGCCCCGCTGGCGCTGCCCGGGTACGTCCTCCGCTACGACATGGTCTTCGTGCCCCGGCAGGCGTTGAGCTGGGACGTGATCGCCCCGGCCTCGGCGCTGCCCCGGGCCGTGCCGCAGGACGCCGTGGTCGCGCTCGCCACCCAGCTGGTGCCCGGCTGGCTGCTGCAACGACTGGTGCTGGTGGCGATCCTCTGGTTCGCCGCGCTCGGGGCCGCCCGGCTGGTGCCGACCACGCGGACCGCCGTGTGGGTGGTCGCCGCGCTCGGGTACGCCTGGACGCCGTACCTGGCCGAGCGACTCCTGATCGGACAGTGGGGGCTGCTGCTGGCGTACGCGATGC
Source organism: Micromonospora sp. NPDC050200 (assembly GCF_040656135.1). Lineage (NCBI taxonomy): Bacteria > Bacillati > Actinomycetota > Actinomycetes > Micromonosporales > Micromonosporaceae > Micromonospora > Micromonospora sp. NPDC050200. Next base: position 228,473 of record NZ_JBFALG010000004.1, on the reverse strand, counting down.
TGCCCTGGCTGGTGGCGGCGGCGCTCGGGGTGCGTGCCGGCCGGCCCGGGGCGCTGCCCCGGCTGCTGCTGGCGGCTGCGGTCTGCGCGATCACCCCGACCGGCGGGGTGCTCGCCCTGGCGGCGGTGGCGGTGCTGCTGCCCGGCCGTTACCCGGGCGCCGCCCGTCGGGCCGGGACGGCGCTCGCGGCGGCGGTGCTGCTCAACGCGCCGTGGCTGGTGGCCGGGGCGGGCAGCGCCACCGGGGGCCGCTCCGACCCGGCCGGGGTGGCGGTCTTCGCCGCCCGTGCCGAGAACTGGGGCGGGTCGCTGGTGGCGCTCGCCGGCACCGGCGGGATCTGGAACGCGCTGACCGTCCCCGCGTCCCGGCAGGCCGGCGTGGTGCCGCTGGCCACCGTGCTGCTGATCCTCCTCGCCGGGTACGGAATGGCGCTGCTGCGCCGGCGGTGGCCGGCCGGCGCGGCCGGCCGGCTCGGTCTGCTGGCCGCCGGGTCGTGGCTGGTGGCCGCGCTCGGCGTGCTGCCCGGCGGGGCCGCGCTGCTCGGCTGGCTGGTCGACACGGTGCCCGGGGCGGGGCTGGTCCGCGACGGGCAGAAGATGCTCGTCCCGTACGCGCTGGCCCTCGCGGTGGCCGGGGCGCTCGGCGCGGAACGGCTCGCCGACCGGCTGGCGGCGCGGTTCGACCCGGCCACCGGCCGGGTGCTGCTGGCCGGCGCGGCGCTGCTGCCGGTGGCGCTCGTGCCCGACCTGGCCTTCGGGGCGCTCGGCCGGCTGGCGCCGGTCAACTATCCGACGGACTGGGCGGTGGTGGCCCGGCAGGTGGCCGACCGGCCGGGCGAGGTGCTCTCCCTGCCGTTCCAGGAGTACCAGCGGTACGCCTGGAACGGCGGGCGGGTGGTCATCGACCCGGCCCCGCGGTACCTGTCGTCGCCGGTGCTGATCGACGACACCCTGCGGGTGGGTGACGTCGCGGTCGGCGGGGAGGATCCGCGTGCGGCCGAGGTGCGCGACCTGCTCGCCGCCGGACGGCCGCTGACCGGCGTCGGGGTGCGCTGGGTGCTGGTGCAGCGGGCCTCCGGTGCGCCGGTGCCCGCCACGGCGCTGGTCGGGTTGCGTCCGGTCCACACCGGACCGGAGCTGGCCCTCTACGAGAACCCGGCCTGGACGGCCCCGGCCGGGCGGGGCGGCCCCGGACCGGTGGGTGTCGCCCACCTGCTGGCCGGAACGGTGGTGCTGGCCCTCGGTTTTTCGGGCACTGCGCAGGTGCTGCGACGCGTGGTAGCGTCCCGGCACGCGAGTCCCGCGGAAGGAGAAGGTGGATGAGGAACCTGCCCGCGTTCGTCGCCGTCGGGGTACTCGGGGTCGTGCTCGGCCTGCTCGGCAGCGTCGGTCTGGCGAGTGCGCTCAGCCCGTCCGCCAAGGAGGCCGCCAACACCAAGGTGAGCGAGCAGAGCTCCGAGAGCACGCTGTACGGCACCCGCTGAACCACTGTCGACCGGGGCGTCCGCTGTTGCGGGCGCCCCGCTCGGGTGTCCGGCGGAGGTGCCCGTCCGCCCGTCAGGAGGTCGCGGTGAGCCGGGCGACGAGCTGCGCGAAGCGCGCCCCGGTCGCGGCCCAGGTGAAGCGGGCGGCGTGGGTCAGTGCCGCCTCACCCATCGCCTTGCGCCGTACGTCGTCGGCGAGCAGCTCGCGTACCCGGTCGGTGAACTCGCGCTCGTCGTCGACCAGCAGGCCGGTCTCGGTGTCGACCATCGCCTCGGCGACGCCGCCGGCGTGGCGGAACGCGATCGTGGGGGTGCTCCGGGCGGCGGCCTCGACGATGGTCAGGCCCCAGCCCTCCTTGATCGACGGGGTGAGGGCCAGCCAGCAGGAGGAGAGCACCGCGTGCTTCTCCTCCTCGCTGACGAAGCCGGTGAACCGGACCCGGTCGGCGATGCCGAGGGAGTCGCCCAGCTCCCGCAGCGGCTGCTCCCACCAGCCCTGACCGGCCACCACCAGCTCCAGCTCCGGCAGTTCCCCGGCCAGCTCGGCGACCGTGCGCAGGGCGATCTCGATCCGCTTGTGCGGCACCAGGCGGCCCAGCACCAGCAGCGACGGGTGGTCGGTGCGGGGCAGCGGCGGGCCGGTCACCGGCGAGGTGCCGTTGGGCACCACGTCGATCCGCCCGGCGTCCACCCCCAGCTCGGCCAGCTCGGCGCGGCTGGCCTGCGAGACCGTCACGTAGCGGCAGCGCCGGTAGAGCCGGACCGCCAGCCACGACTCGATCCACCAGCCCAGCCGGCACATCCACGGGCCGAAGACCACCGGCCACTGCTCCCGGTGCACGTGGTGCACCAGGGCGAGCACCGGGCGGCCGGCGTAGAGCGGGGCGAAGAACGGCACGCCGTTGCAGACGTCCACCACCAGGTCCGGCAGGCCGAGGCGGCGCCGGCCCAGCGGGCCCAGCCCGAACCGGCCGGCCAGGTAGGTCAGCGCGGCGCGGGCGTACACCGTGTGCCGGGAGCCGCGGCGCAGCACGCGTACGCCGTCGGGGTTGGTCTCCTCCGGGTCGCCGTGCCGGTGGGCGGCGCAGAGCAGCGTCACCCGGTGACCGGCGGCGACCAGCTCGGCGGCGATCCGTTCGAGATAGACCTCCGAGCCACCGCCCTCCGGGTTGCTCGTGTCGCGCCAGTTGAGGAACAGCACGTGGCGAGCGGTGGTGCTGCTGGAGTTGTCCACGCTGCTCCTACCGGTCAGTAAGCGGCACGATCGCGCCACCCTAGGGCGGCCCGGCCCGCGTACGCAATGGGTCGGATCGGCAGCGACGATCGGATAACAGCTCCTCGATCCGGGGTTTGCCGGGGACCCGAAACCTTGGCAGGGTGTGTCAGCGCGGAACGATGCGATGCCGGTGAGTACACGGCCGGGGCCGTCCGCGAACCCGTGACCTGCGGCAGCGTGCCGACGGGCGGGCGGGACGACGAGTAGGGGAGGCGGCCGTGGTGCGCGACGTGCCGGCACGGTTGCTCGCCCGCCGTTCCCCGGTGGTGCTGCTCAGCGCGGCCCTGGTGCTGCTGCTGGTCGGCTGGGCCGGGTACGGCTGGCTGCGCGACGAGCGGGTGACGCCGGAGTGCCTTGAGCGGGTACGGCTGCGGGTGGCCGCCGCCCCGGTCGTCGCCCCGGCGGTGGACCGGATCGCCCGCGCCTCGGTCGGCCGGCAGCCGTGCGTGTCGATCGCCGTGGAGCCCCGGGAGTCGGACGCCGTCGCCGCCGAGCTGGCGGGCGGCGCCGAGGTGGCCGACGCCTGGCTGCCCGAGTCGACGTTCTGGCTGCGTCGGGCCCGCGCCGCCGGCGCCTTCGAGGTGCCCGGGCAGGGCACGTCGGTGGCGAGCACCCCGGTGGTGCTCGCGGTGACCGAGCGGGCGGCCCGCCGGTCGGGCTGGCCGGCCAAGCCGCTGACCTGGGCGCCGCTGCTCGGCCCCCGGGCCCGCGCCGGCACGGTCGGGCTCCCCGACCCGGCCGCCGACCCGGCCGGGGTGGGGGCGCTGCTCGGCGTCCGGGAGCTCGCCGCCGGGGAACGCGACCCGGGCGGGGTGGTGGCGGCGACACTGCGCCGGCTCGCCGGCAACACCTTCAGCCCCGCCGGCACGCCGGCCGCGCTGCCCCCGGGCGGCGGGCTGCCCGGCCGCTCCGACGCGGTCGCCACCACCGAGCAGGCGGTGCTCGGGCACAACGCGCTGGCCGGCGCCGACAAGCTGGTCGCCGCGTACCCGGAGGTGGCGGTCCCCGCGCTCGACCTGCCGTACGTCGTGCTGCCCGCCGCGCGCGACGCCGTGCGGGGCGCCGCCGCCGGCTTCCTCACCGACCTGCTGACCAGCTCCTCCCGGGAGGTGCTGACCGGGTACGGCTTCCGCACCGCCGCCGGCTACCCGCCGGCGATGCCGCGCGACCGCCGGCTCGACCCGGCGGTACGCGAACCGGTGGCGCTGCCGGCCGAGGCGACGGTCACCGAGATGCTGACCGGGTGGAGCGGCGTGCAGCGCACCGCCCGGATCCTCACCGTGCTGGACATCTCCGGCTCGATGGCCGCCCGGGTGCCCGGCGGCGGCACCCGGCTCGATGCCACCCTGGCCGCCGCCCGGGAGGGCGCCGGGCTGCTGCTGGACAACAGCGAGCTGGGGGTGTGGGTCTTCGCCACGAAGGTCGACGGCGACCGCGACTACCGGGAGATCCTGCCGGTCCGGCCGCTGCGCGCACAGCGGGCCGCGCTGGCGCAGCGGCTGGCCGAGGTGAAGGTCAAGCCCAAGGGCGGCACCGGCCTGTACGACTCCACCCTGGCCGCGTACCGGGACGCCCGGCGGCACTGGACCCCGGGACGGATCAACCTGGTGCTGGTGATGACCGACGGGCGCAACGAGGACGCCGAGGGCATCGACCGGAAGAAGTTCCTCGCCGAACTCGCCGCGATGCAGGACCCGCGCAAGCCGCTGCCGATCGTCTTCGTCGGCCTCGGCCGGGACGTCGACCCGGAGGAGCTGAAGGCGATCGCCGAGGTGACCGGCGGGCAGGTGCTCCGCACCGACCAGCCGAAGGGGATGCGGCGGCTCTTCTTCTCCGCCCTGGCCAACCTGAGCTGCCTGCCCCCGGAGTGCCGCCGGTGACCGCGTCCGCGTCGCGGCGGGTGCTGGACCGGATCGTCCGACCGGTCCGCGAGGCCCCCGCCACCGCGCTCTGCCTGCTGCTGCTCACCGTCGCGGCGTTCGCGCAGCGCCCCGGCCAGGTCACCTTCGACACCAAGCTCGACCTGGCGGCGAACCCGCTGCACTTCATGGCCCGCGCGCTGCATCTGTGGAACCCGGAGGCCACCTCCGGGGAGCTGCAGAACCAGGCGTACGGCTACCTCTTCCCGATGGGGCCGTTCTTCGGCGCGGGGCAACTGCTCGGCCTGCCGCCGTGGATCACCCAGCGGCTCTGGTGCGCGCTGCTGTTCTGCGTCGCCTTCTACGGCCTGCTGCGGCTGGCCCGCGCGTTCGGCATCGGCACCGAACCGACCCGGTACGCCGCCGCGCTCGGCTACGCGCTGGCGCCTCGGATGCTCACCGAGATCGGCGCGCTCTCCTCGGAGGTCCTCGCCGCGGCCATGCTCCCCTGGGTGCTGCTGCCGCTGGTCCAGGTGAAGCGGATCGGCTCGCCGCGCCGGGCCGCCGCGCTCTCCGCGCTGGCCGTGCTCGGCATGGGTGGCATCAACGCCGCCGTGGTGCTGCTGGCCCTGGTGCTGCCCGGGGTGTGGCTGCTCTCCCGCCGCTGGGACGCCGCCCACCTGCGGCTGGTCGGCTGGTGGTGCGTCGGCGTCGTCGGGGTCTGCCTCTGGTGGATCGTGCCGCTGCTGCTGCTCGGCCAGTACAGCCTGCCGTTCCTGGACTACATCGAGTCGTCCACCACGACCACCGCGGTCGCCTCGCTGTTCGAGGCGGTACGCGGCACCAACCAGTGGGTGGCGTACATCGTCCAGGGCGACCCGTGGTGGCCGGCGGGCTGGCTGCTGATCGACCATCCGGCGCTGATGGCGCTCACCGCCGTGGTGGCGCTGGTCGGCCTGGCCGGGCTGGCCGGCAACCTGCTGCCCGAACGGCGGTTCCTGGTGCTCGGCTTCCTGGCCGGGCTGACCCTGCTCACCATGGGCTACGTCGGCAGCCTGGACAGCCCGCTCTCCGAGCAGGTCCGCGCCCTGCTGGACGGCCCGCTGGCGCCGTTCCGCAACGTGCACAAGCTGGAACCGGTGCTGCGGCTGCCGCTGATGCTCGGCTTCGCGCACGGCGTCGACGCCTGGGTCGCCCGGCTGCACACCGCCGCCCGGCGCCGCCGGCCCGGCCTGCGGCTGCGCCCGGTGGTGTTCGTACCGGTATTCGCCCTGGTCCTGGGCGCGGCCGTGCCGGCCTGGACGGGGTTGCTGCGCCCCGGCCCTGGCTGGTCGGACCTGCCGCCGCACTGGCGGGCCGCGGCCACCTGGCTCGCCGACCGGGACGCGCTGGCCCGCACGCTGGTGGTGCCCGGCTCCGGCTTCGGCCAGTACGACTGGGGGCGCACCGTCGACGAGCCGTTGCAGTCCCTGGCCGGGGCGCCCTGGGCGGTGCGTCATCAGATCCCGCTCGGCTCGGTCGGCAACACCCGGATGATGGACACCGTCGAGACGGTGCTGGCCGGCGGGCACGGCTCGGCCGGGCTGGCCGACTTCCTGGCCCGCTCCGGCTTCCGCCACCTGCTGCTGCGCAACGACATCGACCGTACGCAGGTGGACGCCCCGCCGGTGGCGGTGCTGCGCCGGGCGCTGGCCGGGTCGCCCGGGATCACCCGGGTGGCCACCTTCGGCAGCACCGACGCGGTCGGCCGGGCCGCCGGCAGCCCGGTCGACGACGACGCCGGCCCGCTGCCCGCCGTCGAGGTGTACCAGGTGGACCGCCCGGTGCCGGCCGCCTCGGCGGTGCTCACCGCGGACGTGCCCACGGTCAGCGGCGGCCCGGAGTCGCTGCTGCCCCTGCTGGAGCAGGGCCTGGTGGAGCGGGACCGCCCGGTGGTGCTGGCCGGCGACCGCCCCGACGCCGACGTGGGCGCCACCGGCGACCGGTGGATCGTCACCGACGGCCTGCGCCGCCGGGAACGGGACATCGGCCGGGTACGGGACAACCTCAGCCAGACGATGACGGCGGCGGAGTCGGGCCGGCAGGGCCGGGTGGCCCTCGACCTGCTGCCCTTCGGTGGCCGCCGGCACCAGACCGTCGCCACCTACCAGGGGCTGCGTGAGGTCAGCGCCTCCACGGCGGCCAGCTTCGTGGACAACCTGGCCCCGGCCGACCCGTCGCACCTGCCGTTCGCCGCCGTCGACGGCGATCCCGACACGTCCTGGCGCTCGGCGCCGCTGACCGGGCCGGTGGGGCAGTGGCTCCAGCTGGACCTGGACACCCCGCGCGAGGTCCAGCAGGTCTCGCTGGCGTTCGTCGACGACCTCGGGGTCGGCTGGCCGGTTACCCGGTTCCGGATCAGCACCGACCGGGGCTCGGTCGACCACGACGTCGCCGAGGGGCTGGGCGCACAGCCGTACTACACCCTGCCCGGCACCACCAGCACGATCCGGATCACGGTGCTGGCGGTGGCCGGCAACCGGCTCGACGGCGGGGTGGGCATCCGGGAGTTCAGCGTCCCCGACGTCACGGCCCACCGGGCGCTGCGGGTGCCGACCGACCTGCCGGCCACCGGCACCGGCCCGGTCTCCTGGTCGTTCAGCCGGGGCGCGGGGGACCGGCCCGCCTGCTTCCCGGCCGCAGCGCCCGGCTCCGGCGCGACGCCCGCCGGCTCCGACGGGGAATCGGCCGGTGCCGACGCGGTGCCGGTCGCGCAGACCACGGCGGGCGTCCGGCCGGCCGGCACCGTGGTGCGCTGCGACCGCTTCCTGGCCCGGGTCGGTGAGGAACCGCTCGGCGTGGACCGGGTGTTCCGCAGCACCACCGCGGGCACCTACCGGCTGACGGTCACCGCGGTGGCCCGTCCGGGTGGCGCGGTGACGCCGGCCGGGGCGCCGGTCACCGCCGGCGCCTCGTCGTACCTGGCCGGCGACCCGTCCGTGGCCCCGTACGCGGCGGTCGACGGGGACCCGGGCACCGCCTGGCTGGCCGGCACCGGCGACCTGCGGCCCACCCTCACGCTGAAGTGGCAGGGGAAGCGGCGGCTCGACCGGCTGCGGCTGCGCCCGGCCGACCTGCCGGCGGGTTCCCTGCCCACCCGGGTCGAGGTGGTCGCCGGTGGCCGTACCCAGCTCGTGCCGGTCGGCGCGGACGGCCTGGTCCGCTTCGCCGCGGTGCGTACCGACCGGGTCGAGATCGTCGTACGGGAGGCCACCGACCGGGTGGCGGACCGGCGCGGCAACGGGTGGACCGCGACCGTCGGCATCGCCGAGGTGGAGATCCCGGGGCTGGCGATTCGGCCGCTGCCCGCCGGCACCCGGATCGCCGCGCCGTGCGGCACCGGCCCGGCCGTGGAACTCGACGGCTTCCGTTACGACACCGCGGTCACCGGCACCCTCGGCGACGTCGTCGCCGGGCGGCCGATGCCGGTCACCCTCTGCGGGGAGACCGGCGCGGTGATGGACCTGCCCGCCGGCGGGCACCGGTTGGTGACCTCCCCGTCGCGCGGCTACCTGGTGCGGGACGCGACGCTGCGGCCCACCGCCGGGTCGGCCGCCGCGCCCCGGCACCGCGACGTGGCGGTGCTCGACTGGGCGCCGACCGAGCGCCGGGTACGGGTCGCCGGCGGGGAGAGCGCGCTGCTGGTCGTACCCGAGAACGCGAACGCCGGGTGGACGGCCACCCTGGACGGACGGGCGTTGCCGGCCACCCGGGTCGACGGGTGGCAGCAGGCCTGGGTGCTGCCGGCGGGGGCCGGCGGCGAGGTGCGGCTGGAGTTCGCCCCCGACCGCGCCTACCGGGGCGGGCTGGCCGTGGGCGCGCTGATCGCGCTCGGCGTGCTGGTGCTCGCCGCCTGGCCGGTGCGGCGGCGGCCGGAGGGCGGGCCGCCGCTGCCCGCCGAGAGCGCGCCCTGGTTCGTCGGGGCGCTGCTGGTGGTGCTGCTCGCCGCGCTCGGCGGGGTGCTGCCGGTGGCGATCGTGCTCGCGGCGATGCTGCTGCGCCAGCTCGCCCGCCGGGCGCTGCCGGTGGTGGTCTTCGGCGGCCTGACCGTGGCCACGGTGGTCGCGGTCGCCGGCCGGCTGCGCGGGCACGGCCAGGAGTGGGCGTACGGGACGTGGGTGCAGGCGGCGATGCTGGTGGCGATCGGCGCGGTGGTCGCGGCGGTGGTCCCGGTCCCCGGCGCGGTCCCGGCGACCGACGGTCCCGGGCCGGCGACGGGGGATGACGAGGCCGGCGCGACAGCTCCGGCGGACGGTGACCGGCCGACCGCCGGTGAGGACGAGGACGGGACGGTAGTGCGATGACCGTTGGACAGGGACGGGCGGCCCGCCGCCGGTTCGCCACGTTGGGCCGCTCGGTTGCCCTGTTCCGGGCCTTCCTGGTGGAGCAGACCGATCCGGACCACTTCTACGGCCTGCTGGCCGACGACTCGGTACGCCAGGTCTCCGGCTACACCGGGCTGGCCGGGCGGACGGTGCTCGACGTGGGCGGCGGCCCGGGCTACTTCGCGCAGGCGTTCCGGGCCGCCGGCGCCCGCTACGTGGGCCTCGACCCGGACGTCGGGGACTTCTCCGCGGCGGAGTCCTCGGCCGGGATGCTGCGCGGCAGCGGCATCGCGCTGCCGGTGCGCAGCGGCGGCGTCGACGTCTGCTTCTCGTCCAATGTGCTCGAACACGTCCCGGAGCCGACCCGGATGCTGGACGAGATGGCCCGGGTGACGAAGCCCGGGGGCGTCCTCTTCGTCTCGTTCACCCCGTGGCTCTCGCCATGGGGCGGGCACGAGACCGCGCCCTGGCACTACCTGGGCGGGCAGCGGGCCCGGCGGCGGTATGAGCGGCGCAACGGCCGTCCGCCCAAGAACCGGTTCCGGGAGACGCTCTTCCCGGTCTCCATCGTCGACGCGCTGCGCTGGGCCCGGGGCAACCCGGAGGTCGAGGTGCTGGACGCGCTGCCCCGCTACCACCCCTGGTGGGGCCGGTGGATCGTCCGAATTCCCGGGGTGCGGGAAATCGGCTCGTGGAATTTCCTGCTCGTGCTACGTCGGGCCGGTGCGCAGCCGGACGGTGCCGGGCAGGTGGAGCAAGTAGGACTGACCGGGGGTCGCGGCCAGATGTGACCAGGTAGTAACCTCGCGGCCATCTCACCGATCGACAACGACGAAATTGAGCTCCGCCAGGGAGGAAACATGAAGCACCGCGCCATCGGTGCCGTGCTGTTCGGGGTCGGCGTACTGCTCCTGGCGCTGGCCGCCGGGCTGGTGTTCGTCGTGGCCCCCGCGCTGACCAAGCTTCCGTACGACCTGAAGGCTTCGACGTCGGTGGCGGAAGCCAGCAACGCGAAGTTCCTCCAGATCAGCAACGGGGTCATCAAGGTCAACGACGGCGACCTCAGATCCACCGTCCTGGTCAACCAGCTGCGCGACGAGACCGCGAAGCTCGGCGGCGACCTCGACGGCAAGGCCGTGGTGTGGCAGGTCGGCCAGACCGTGGACCGCGCCGACAACAAGGAGCTGGTCAGCGCGTACGGCGCGCAGCTCGCCCTGGACCGGGTCTCCGGCGAGGCGCTGAAGTGGCAGGGCCAGTGGCTCGACGACACCGGCCAGCGCGACACGGGGATCCAGTTCGCCGGCCAGATCTACAAGTTCCCGTTCCACACCGAGAAGCGGGACTACCAGATCTTCGACCGCGACCTGCGCCAGGTCCGCGACGCGAAGTTCTCCGGTACGGAGACCATCAAGGGCATCGAGACGTACCGGTTCGAGCAGGTCATCACCGACGAGCCGCTGACCCTCGACGCGAGCCGGCTCACCCCGCTGCTGGCCACGTTCGCGCCGGGCGCGACCGACGCCAAGCTCGTCTACAGCAACCAGCGCACGGTCTGGGTGGACCCGGTGACCGGGTCGTACATCAAGGTGCGCGAGGTGCAGAAGAAGATCCTCACCCCGAACCTCGGCACGCCGACCACACTGCTGGACGCGGACTTCGCCTACAACGACGCGACCATCACCGCCTCGGCCAACCGGGCCAAGAAGAGTCGGGACAGCCTCCAGCTGCTCGGCGTCCACGTGCCGGTCGGCCTGGCCGCGCTGGGCCTGGTGCTGATGATCGGCGGCCTGCTGGTGGCGCGCCGGGGCGCGGTCGCCGCGGCCGGCGAGGCGCGGCACCGCGTGGACCCGCCGGTGCCCGCTCCGGTCGACGCGCCCACCCGGCACGAGGAGCCGGTCGTGGAGCGGGAGCGGCCGACCGCCGAGCAGCCGGCCGTGGGCCACGAGGGCGGCCTGCTGAGCGACGAGATCCCGCCCGCGTCGACGAACTGGCGCGCGGACGAGGAGCCGACGGTGCCGACCCAGCGTGCCGGGTCGGACGAGCCTGAGAAGCACTGACGCGACAGCGGCATCCCGAAGGGGCGGGTCGATTCTTCGACCCGCCCCTTCGCGTCGGCACCGTCCCGCCCCCGGTCCGAGCACTCAGAGGCGGGCCAGCGCCTTGCGCAGCGGGTCGAGCCCCAGCGCGCCGAGGTCGAGCGCCTGCCGGTGGAACTCCTTGAGGTCGAAGTCGGCGCCCTTGCGGGCCTTCGCCTCCTCGCGGGCCTGGAGCCAGATCCGCTCACCCACCTTGTACGACGGCGCCTGCCCCGGCCAGCCCAGGTAACGGTTGAGCTCGAAGCGCAGGTTCTCGTCCGGCACCCGGCAGTGCGCCCGCATGAACTCCCAACCCAGCTCCGGCGTCCAGCGCTCGCCCGGGTGGAAGCCGAACGGATTGTCCTTCGGGATCTCCAGCTCCAGGTGCATGCCGATGTCGACGATCACCCGGGCCGCGCGGAACGCCTGCCCGTCGAGCATGCCGAGCTTGTCGCCCGGATCATCCAGGTAGCCCAGGTCGTCCATCAGCCGCTCGGAGTAGAGCGCCCAGCCCTCGCCGTGCCCGGAGACCCAGCAGAGCAGCCGCTGCCAGCGGTTGAGCAGCTCGGCCCGGACGGCGGTCTGCGCCACCTGAAGGTGGTGGCCCGGCACGCCCTCGTGGTAGACCGTGGTCACCTCGCGCCAGGTGGAGAAGTCGGTGATGCCCTGCGGCACCGCCCACCACATCCGCCCCGGGCGGGAGAAGTCCTCGCTCGGCCCGGTGTAGTAGATCGCCCCGTCGCTGGTCGGCGCCAGGCAGCACTCGATCCGGCGGACCTGCTCCGGGATGTCGAAGTGGGTGCCGTGCAGCTCGCTGATGGCCTTGTCGGCCAGCGCCTGCATCCAGTCCCGGAACGCCTCCTTGCCCTGGATCGTCCGGGCCGGGTCGGCGTCGAGCGCAGTCACGGCATCATCGACAGTGGCACCGGGACCCGCGATGCGCCCGGCAACCACTCGCATCTCGGCTTCCAGCCGGGCCAGCTCCGCGAAACCCCAGGCGTACGTCTCGTCGAGGTCGACCTTCGCGCCGAGGAAGTACTGGGAGGCCAGCTCGTACCGCTCCCGGCCGGCGGCCTGCTTGTCCCGCCCGTGCGGGGCCAGCTCGGTGCGGAGGAACTGACCGAACCCGGCGGTGGCGGCGGTGGCGGACGCCGCGCCCCGGCGCAGCTCGGCGCCGAGGGTGCCGTCCGTGCCGAGCCGCTCCACCAGGCCGTGGAAGAAGTTGTCGCCGTCGGGGTCGGTCCAGACGTCGCACTGCTTGGCCACCTCGACCAGCTGCACCTTCGAGCTGATCCGGCCGGCGGCGGCCGCCTCGCGCAGGGTGGTCTTGTAGCCCTCCAGCGTCGCGGCGAACCGGTTGAGCCGGGCGGCGATGTCGGCCTGGGCGGCCTCACCCTCGGTCGGCATCAGGTCGAAGACCATGCGGATCTCGTGCAGCCCGCTGGCGATCACGTTGACCTCGCTGGTCACCTCGCCCGCGTCGTACCGGGCGAGGTCCAGGCCGAGGCGTTCCTGCATGGCCTCCTTCGCCGTCCGCTCGGTCTCCGACTCGGGCTCGGTCACGTCGAGGTCGGCCAGGGTGCGCCGGGTCAGCTCGGCCCGGGCCGCGTAGCCGGCGGGCGAGAGGTCGTCCAGCTGGTCGTCGTAGCCGGCGATGCCGACGTAGGTGGCGCCGGTCGGGCTCAGCGGGGCCCAGTCGGCCACGTAGCGGTTGGCGAGGTCATCGATTCGTCCCACGCTGCGACCCTACGTGACCGGCCCGCCGGGATGTCGAGCGTGTTTGGCATGTCCGGGCAGCAGCCGCGCGGGGTCGACGTCGATCGGGAACGGCGCCCGGGCGCGCAGTCGCTGCCCGCCGACCGCCCGCGCGGCGCGGACGTAGTGCCCGCCGCAGCTGTCGACTACGGCAGCAGCTCCGCCGGGTCGAAGTCGATCGGGAACGGTACGTCCGCCCGGAGCCGGCGCCCGCCCTGCGCCTTCGCCACGGTGGCGTACGCGCTCCAGTCGTCGAGCGAGAAGAGTTCCACGGAGACGTGCCGCAGCCGACGGACGATCTCGACGCGCATGAAGTACGGCACCCCGGCCTCGGCGCAACGGCGCGGCTTGTCCAGGAAGTCCTGCTGTCGGCTGGCCGGGGAGACGAATTCGATCGCCATCGTGCAGTACCGCACCGGGACCCAGCGGTCCTCGTCGTCCGTCTTGGGGACGGTGTGCAGGACGGTGACGTCGGGCTGGATCCAACTGCGCGGATTGAAGGTCAGGTTGATCTGGCCGTAGACGTAGAGGTCGGCGGCCTCCGCCGCAGGCCCCAGGAGTCGGGCGAGCTTTATCTCACCGAAGCTGTTCGCGCCGGCTTCCGCGGGAGTCATGACCAGCCTTCCGTCGATGCACTCGAAGCGCGCGTCCGGCAGGTCGCGCGGCGGGAGGTATCGGTCGGCCAGGCCCGTCGTCCAGACCCCGTCGAAGTCGTAGAGCGGGTCGAACCTCTCCGGCATCGCCATCGGTTGCGCACCTCCTCGACTGGTCAACGCCTCCACTGTATGGCGGTTGCTGTGGTGCGCGACACGGCGTCCGATTTTCGCGGGACATCGTCGTACCGCTGCGGCAGAGTGTCAGGGGTGACCACCCACATCACTCCTGACCGGGCGCCGCTGCGTAGCTGGCTGCCGGGCTTCCTGGCGCTCGCCGCGATCTGGGGGGCGAGCTTCCTGTTCATCAAGGTCGGCATCGCGGAGCTGCACCCGCTGCATCTCACCCTCTACCGGGTGGCCACCGGCGCGCTCACCCTGCTGGTGGTGCTCGCCGTGCTCCGCGACCGGCTGCCCCGCGAGCCTCGGGTCTGGGCGCACCTGGTGGTGGTCGCCGCGTTCGGGGTGGCGCTCCCGTTCACCCTCTTCGGCTACGGCGAGCAGCGCGTCGAGTCGATGCTCGCCGGCATCTGGAACGCCACCACCCCGCTGATCGTGCTGCCGCTGGCGGTGCTGGTCTTCCGCACCGAGCGGTTGACCGCGCGCCGGGCGGTCGGGCTCGGGCTGGGCTTCCTCGGGGTGCTGGTGGTGCTCGGCGTCTGGGAGGGCGTCGGTGGATCGCACTTCACCGGCCAGCTGATGTGCCTCGGCGCGGCGGCCTGCTACGGCGTGGCCATCCCGTACCAGAAGAAGTTCATCGCCGGCAGCGCGTACTCCGGGCTGTCGCTCTCCGCGGCGCAACTGCTGATGGCGGCGGCGCAGCTCGCGGTGGTCGGGCCGCTGGTGGCCGGGGCGCCGCCCGTGCCGACCGACCTGTCGGCGCCGGTGCTGGGCAGCGTGCTCGTCCTCGGCGCGCTCGGCACCGGACTGGCCTTTGTGATCAACATGCGCAACATCCGGGTGGCGGGCGCGAGCACCGCCGCCACGGTGACCTACCTGATCCCGATCTTCGCGGTGCTGATCGGCGCGGTGGTGCTCGGCGAGCGGATGAACTGGCACCAGCCGGTCGGCGCGCTGGTCGTGCTGCTCGGCGTCGCGGTGGCGCAGGGCCTGGTCGGCCGGCGCCGCCCGCGCGCGACGGCCGGCGCACCCGCCGTGCCCGCCGCGCAGCCCGCCGCCCGCTGACCTCCCGGCGCGTCCGCCCGGTGCCGCCCGGGTGGGTCAGCGCCGGGTCCGGGCCCACTCGAGCAGGCGGTCCGCGGGCCAGGTGTTGACCACCCGGTCGGCGGGGACGCCGCAGAGCGCGGCCCGTTCGCAGCCGAACCGCTGCCAGTCCAGCTGCCCCGGCGCGTGCGCGTCGGTGTTGACGGCGAACCGGCAGCCGGCCTCCAGGGCCCGGCGGATCAGCCGCTTCGGCGGGTCCTGCCGTTCCGGTCGGGAGTTGATCTCGACGGCCACGCCGCGCTCGGCGCACGCGGCGAAGACCGCGTCCGCGTCGAAGTCGCTCTCGCCCCGGGTACGCGGCCGGTGCGCCCGGTCCCCCGGACCCTGCACCCCGGCCGGGCGGGACGACACCATCCGCCCCGTGCAGTGGCCGAGGATGTCCAGGTGCGGGTTGGCGATCGCGGCCAGCATCCGCCGGGTCATCTTCGCCCGCTCGTCGGTCAACCCGCTGTGCACGGAGCCGACCACCACGTCCAGCCGGGCCAGCAGCTCGTCGGACTGGTCGAGCGAGCCGTCGGCGAGGATGTCCACCTCGACGCCGGTGAGGATGCGGAAACCCTCGGGCAGCGCCTCGTTCACCGCCGCGACGTGGTCGAGCTGCTTGCGCAGCCGGTCCGCGGTGAGGCCCCGGGCCACCTTGAGCCGGGGCGAGTGGTCGGTCAGCACCACGTACTCGTGACCCAGCTCGACCGCCGCGAGCGCCATCTCCTCGATCGGCGACCCGCCGTCGGACCAGTCGGAGTGGGTGTGGCAGTCGCCGCGCAGCGCCGTCCGCAGCTCGGTGGCCGCGGCGTCCAGGTCGGTGCCCTCGGTGGCGACCAGCCGGCGCAGGTAGACCGGCTCCTCGCCGGCCAGCGACTCGGCGACGCAGCGGGCGGTGACGTCGCCGACCCCGGCCAGCTCGGTGAGCTTCCCGGTGCGGGCCCGCTCGGCGACCTCCTTCGCCGGCAGTCCGGCGAGGGCCTTCGCCGCCGACCGGAACGCCCGGACCCGGTAGGTGGCCTCGTTGGCCCGTTCCAGCAGGAACGCGATCCGGCGCAGGTCGGCGAGGGGGTCCCGGGCGCTCATGACCTGCAAACTACGCGCCCGCGCCGCCGGTCGGGGGTACGACCGGCGGCGCGGGCTGGTGGTGGTACCGCGGATCAGGCGTACGGCAGCGTGACGAACGAGCGGTCGCCGATGCCGAGGGTGGTCGGGTTCGTGCCGATGGCCGACCAGACCTCCACCTTCACGGTGCCGTTGGACAGGTTGCCCGGGGTGCCGGTCGCGGAGAGCAGCCCGGCGTTCTGCATGTAGTGCTCGTAGCCGGGGACCGGGTCGGTGGCGAAGTAGCGGTACGTCTCCACCCGGTCGAAGCTCCCGTCACCGGTCAGGTCGTAGGAGATCCGTGCCTGCACCCCGTTGCCGACGGCCTGGCCGGCGTCGAGGAACAGGTCGAACGCGGTCTGCCCACCGGAGTAGGTCATGGTCAGGCCGGTCGCGGTGAAGACCACCGGGTTGGTCGGCGTGCCGTCGTGGTTGGTGCCGCCGGCGCTGGCCACCGTGGTGGTCGTCGCGCCGCTGGCTGCTCCCAGGCCGCCGCCGGGGAGCAGGTACCGCGTCGGCGAGCCGGCCGGCGGCGGCGTGGTGGGGGGCGGCGTCGGGCTCGCGCCGCCGTTCGCGTCGCCCCCGCTCCAGGTGTACGCCCCGGTGGTCGCCGTCCCGCCGGCCGCGATCGTGAGTTGGGTGCCGTCGGACCAGGTGACCGTGAGCGGCGCGGCGGTGATGTTGCTGGCTACGTAGGTGCGGGCGCCGTTGCGGGTGAAGACGGCGGCCAGCGGGTGGTTCGCGGTGACGCCGGTGTCCACCTGACCCAGTGCCGCGAGGTTGCGGATCCAGTGGAACGTGTGGGCGCGGCTCTCCCCCTCCTCCGGGGTGTAGCCGGGGTTGGCGCGCAGCTTCGTCAGCGCCGCGTCCGGGTCGCCGAGGGCCAGGAACTCCCAGAGGATGTCCTGCCAGACCGTGGGTTCCCCGCCGTTGTTGCGGACGAGTTCGGCGTAGTTGGTCCTGGTGTAGGCCGGGCGGTGGCCCAGGTAGAGGTGGCCGCCGGTGACCGGCAGCATGTTGATGCCCTGGATCATCTCCGGGTCGGCGCTGAACCAGGTGGCGTACGCGGCGCCGTCGCCCCAGACCATGCCGGCCGTCGAGTGCCCGAACCCGGCTGGGAAGTTCTCGTCGTCGACGTCGAACCAGTACTCCTGGATCGCCGCGGCCTGGGTGGTGTGGATGAAGACGCCGGCATCCCGTACGGCGGTGTTGCCGGTGGCCTGTCCCCACTGGATGAGCGCGTTGGCGAAGTTCATCCCCTCGGACGACGACTCCTGGTTGTTGCCGGCGTTGAACGAGCCGTGCCCGGAGGCCCAGTCGTGCCCGGCGTAGATGTCGAAGTCCCGCAGGTACGGGAAGCGGGTGTCGGCGCGGCTGTAGTTGTTGGCGTCCCGGATGAGCAGGTCGACCATGCCGCCGTACTGCGCGGTGGTGGCCCACGTCGGGTCGAACTTGGCCAGCGTCGCGGCGGCGGCGATGAAGTAGCCGTAGTGGAAGTGGTGGTCGTTGAGCTCCTGGTCGGACCCGTACGAGGCGGGGTAGCCGATCAGGGTCCCCCAGTTCCGGTCGTAGTAGAAGACGCGGGAGGTCTTGCCGGCCGTGGCGGTGAACCAGTCGTTGAGGGTGGCCCGGATGGCGTTCAGCGCGGCGGTACGGGTCTCCGTGTCACCGACCAGGTCGGCGATCTCGGCGATCCGGGCGGCCCGCCCGAGGCCCTTGCCGTTCCAGTAGGTGTCGCCGCCGCGCAGGTCCATCGGGTTGCCCCGGACGGCCGCGAGCTGGTCCTTGAGCTGGGCCAGGTCGGCGCCGGCGCCGGTGCCGACGGCGGGCAGTTCCGGTAGTACCCCGTGGTAGGTCATGGCGGTGCGGAACTCGCTGACGCCGGTGAGCACCTTCATCCGGCCGCGCGGGGAGGGGTAGCTCTGGCCGATCGGGGTGGCGCCGGTCAGGGCCTTCCACTGGTGCGGGTAGAGGCTCACCACGGTCTGGGTGGCGGTGCCCTCCCGGGGCGTGGTGGTGAAGGCGTACGTGGTGGTGACCCGGCTGCTGGCCTGGTCGTAGGAGTACGACACCCGGGTGCCGGTGACGTGCGCGTGGGCGTACCGGCCGTAGCTGGTGGCGAGGGCGGCGCGGGTGGCGGCGTCGGTGCTCGGCGTGGTGGGCAGCAGGGCGACGGAGAAGTAGTCCCTGCCGGCGAGGTTGGAGGTGATCCGCCCGCCGGAGACCGTCCAGCTGGCGCCGGTGGGGGCGTAGGCGACGTAGTCGTGGCCCCTGACGTTGAACCCGATGGTGCCGCCGCTGGAGGACCAGACCGTCGGGCTGCCGCCGGTGGCGTTGATCAGCGCCTCGCCGCCGCTGGTGCGGAAGTACGTGAACGGCAGGCCGTGCCCGATGGTGGCCCGCAGGGTGCGGGTGCCGTCGCTCCAGTACGGGCTGACCGTCCAGTCCGTCCAGTCGTCGACCTTGACCACCGGCGCGCCGAGTGCGGTGACGCCGACCCGGATGTCCTCGGCGTACGCGTACTTGTACTCCCCCACCCCGGTCGCGGTGCCGGTGATGGTGGGGGTGGAGGTGGCGGAGAAGCCGAGCCCGTCGCCGAACGGCTGGTAGGAGACGGGGTGCGCGTGCAGCGGCTCGCTGTACGCGCAGTTGGTCCTCTTGTAGAGCAGCGACGACCACCAGTCGTTGGTGGGGACGGGGCCGGCCGGCGCGTTGGCGGTGACGAACTGCCGGGGGTTGGTGGACAGGTCGCCGCAGCCGCTGGGCAGGGGGCCGACCCGGTCGGTGGTGTAGCTGCCGGCGCCGACGGTGGCGGCTTCGGCGGGGGCCGTGGCGGTGAGGGCGAGGCCGGCGACGACGACGGCCAGGGCGGTGGTGGTGGCGAGCACCCACGGGGTGCGGCGGTGTGGGACGGGAGGGTTCATCGTTCCTCCAACGCGCGCCGGATCAGGGGGACGGCGTCGCGGTTCGTCGGAATCGGGAGATTTATTACCAGAGAGAGCGCTCTCTCATGCGGACGTTAACGATTGCCAAGACTTTCGTCAATGTGTCAGTCGGCTGACGCACCCGTTGCCGGGCCGCCGGGTGCTCCGGTCAGCCGGCGCCGGTGGTGGTGCGCGGGGCCGTCGGGCAGCCGTGTTCGCGCTCCCAGGTGGTCACCTCGGCGGCCGGCGAACGGTTGCCGCGCTTGCGCCACGAATCCAGGTACTTCGCCGGCCAGACCACGCCCCGCCGGATCCACCAGTCGTCGTGGCCGGTGCACTTCGGCGACAGGCCGAAGTGGAGGTGGCAGACGTTGTTCGCGTTGCCGGTCCGCCCGACCTTGCCGAGCTGCTGCCCCGCCCGTACCCGCACCCCGGCGTCGACGCCGGCGCTGATCACGCTCAGGTGCGAGCCGTAGTACCGCACCCCGTCGTCACCGAGCAGCGACACCGACAGCCCGCCGTTGTACGGCCCCAACGGCCCGCGCCGGTCGAAGCGGTCCACCCGGCTCACCTCCAGGATCGTCCCGTCGGTCACCGCCACGACCGGCTCCCCGCAGTCGGCGAAGATATCCGTGCCCGGATAGGTCGAGTGCGTCGGGTGGTAGGCGACGTCGTCGGCGGGCACCGGGAAGACCCGCCGCAGCGGCGCGCGCGACGGCGAGGGCGACGGCCCGGCCGGGCTCGCGGAGGGCGCGGTCGTGGACGGCGTCGGCTGGTTCGCGGCGGCGACCGCGGACGGAGAGCCCCAGACCGTGCTCGGCGCCGCGGCCGGCCGGTCGCCGGGCGCGCAGCCGGCGAGCAACGCCGGCGCGAGCAACAGCAGAACCGGGTACGCCGGACGCGCGCGGCGGCCGGTCGATCGCGACGACATCCGGACATCCTGGCAGACGGATACGGTGGGAAGGTCCCCCGGAGCGCCGGGGTCCGTGGACGGGAGCAGTGACGGCGATGGACGATCAGCCCACGTACCCGGCCGGGCCGGCCGCCGGGCAGTTCATGACGCGTACCCCCTCGGGTCTCTTCCCCTCCGGGCCGCCCCGCCGACCGACCTGGCGCGAGCCCCACCCGGTGACCGGCAGCGGGGTCGCCGCCGGCGGCGCGCTCGCCGCCACCTGGCTGGTGCTCTTCGGCCTCCTCGGCCGGGACGTCCCCGGCTACGCGTGGTGGACCGTGATCGCCGGCGGGCTGGCCTGGCTGGCCGCCCTCGCGCTCGTCCGGTACGGCGACCGGGGGGTGGCCGCCGGAGTGGCGATCGTCACAGCGGGTGGTTGGAGCATCGCGTTCGCGATCGTGGTCGTGCGCTGGGCGACCAGCGCGGACTGGCCGATGTGGTGACGTTCGGTAATTGGTCGGCTCCGCTTCGAACGCCATCTTGACGTACTCGCTGTAACTGGGGACGCTTTCCGGTATGGCCTGGACCACCCCGCGGCTCGACCCCGATCGCAGCCGTCGCCGCCTGCAGATTCTCGCCGAGCTGGCGGGGGCCCGCGCGGTACGACAGCGGGACAAGCCGCAGCGGGAGCGCACCGAGCGGTTGCGACAGCTGATCGCCACCCGGCGTCGCGTCGCAGGCTGACCGACTTTTCAGGATTGACCGGCCCTTCGGGGCGTTGACCGGTCGCCTGCCGACCCGACCGGTTAACGTGCACGCGTAACGAGTCGGCGTGCTGTGCCGAGGCATTTGGGGGGATCGTGTCGTACTTCGCTGCCGCCGTGGTGCGCGAGGAGGGCGGCTGGAGCGCCGCCGAGGTGAACCTACGGGGCGCCTCCGACATCGACGACGTCGCCGACCGGCTGCGCGACGTCGAGCCCGACGCCGAGCTGTCGCTGCTCTTCGTCGAGGCGGACGACGCCTACCTGGTGATCCTGCGCCTGGACGAGGGGGAGGACCTGCGGGTCTTCGGCTCCGACTCGGCGTACGCGGAGGAGTCCCGGCTGGGCGCGCTGCTGGTCGGCGACCTGAAGACCTCGGTCACCGGGCTGGACGAGAGCGAGGAGCCCCGCCCGGCCGCCGCCGGGGACGAGGAGAGCGAGCAGCCGGTGGTCGACCCGGAGGCCGACCCGGTCGGCGACGCGGACATCCTCGCCGACCTGGGCATCTCCGCCCAGCGGCTGCTGCGGCTCAGCAGCCACGAGGGGATGCTCCCGGCCGACGTCACGGCCGAGGTGTGCCAGGTGCTCGGGTGCGTCGACGTGGTCGAGGAGCTGCGTGAGGTCTGACCCGCCGGACGCCGACGGGGTCGCCCTCCCGGGCGGCGGTTCGCCGCTGGCAGGGGCCGCCGAGCCGGCCGACTCGACCGACCCGGCGCTGGAGACCGTACGGCCGGGGCAGCCGACCCCCGGGTCCGTGGGCCGGGTCGGGCCCGGCGCGCACGAGGGGCTGGCCGACCCGGGCGGGGCGGGCCGCCGGCAGCGGCACGACCTGTGGATGCGCCGGGCGCTGGAGGTGGCGGTCACCGGCCCGGACACGCCCGCCCCGGGCCCCGACGGCGCGGGCGGGGCCGACGACATCCCGGTCGGCGCCGTGCTCTACGGGCCGGACGGGGTCGAGCTGTCGATCGGACGCAACGAGCGCGAGCTGACCGGGGACCCGACCGCCCACGCCGAGGTGCTGGCGCTGCGTCGGGCCGCCGAGCGGTTGGGCCGCTGGCGGCTCGACGGCTGCACGCTGGTGGTGACCCTGGAACCCTGCACGATGTGCGCGGGCGCGCTGGTCCTGGCCCGGGTGTCGACCGTGGTCTTCGGCGCCTGGGAACCCAAGACCGGGGCGGCCGGCTCACTCTGGGACGTGCTGCGCGACCGCCGGCTCAACCACCGCCCCGAGGTCTACGGCGGTGTCCTGGAACCGGAGAGCGCCGCGCTGCTGCGCGCCTTCTTCCGCTGACCACCGGCCGGCTTGTTCGGCCCGCCGGTCGCTCAGGCCGGTGTCGTTGCGGGGCGGAGCAGGGTCGCGGCCACCGCGCGGGCGGTCTCGGTCCACGGGGTGGGCCGCAGGGTCGCCGGGTCGAGCCGGACGATCGCCCGCCGGCCCTCGGCGTGCACGGTGCCGCCGTCGACCGAGCGGAACCGGTACGCGTACTCGGCGCTGCTGGTGCCGAAGTGTTCGAGCCAGAAGTGCACCGCCACCGGCCCGGTGGCGGCGATCGGGGCCCGGTAGGTGATGCTGAACTCGCGTACCGCGTGGAACGTGTCCGGTGCGCTGCGCTGCCCGCCCTGGAAGGAGACGCCCCGCTCGGCCCAGTAGGCGGTCAGGGCCCGCTCCAGCAGCACCGCGTACCGGGCGTTGTGCAGGATGCCGAAGGCGTCGAGGTCGTCGAAGTACACGTCGACGTGTTCGACGTGACCGAACTCGACGGCGGGCTGGTCGGCGATGGCGTGGCTCATGAGAGGCCTTCCGGTAGCAGGGTCGGATCGGGGCACAAGGCCCGCAGGCGGTTCAGCAGGCCCTGGCGGGCGTGCCGGTAGGCGGTGTCGGGGTCCAGCAGCCGGGACCGCATGGCGGCGGTGATGCCGAGCGCGTCGATCTCGTACGCCAGCTGCGGCACGTCCACGTCGGCGGGGAGTTCGCCGGCGGTGACCGCCTCCCGGACGAGGTGTTCGAGGTACGCGGTCCAGCGGCCGAACACCTCGGCGAGCCGGTCCCGGATCGGGCCGGGGCGGGCGTTGTACTCGAAGTCGGTGCTGGCGAAGAAGCAGCCGCCGGGGAGCACCCGGGCGGCGTAGAAGTCGATCCGGGCCTGGTGCAGCGCCCAGATCCGCCGTACGCCCCGGGGGGCGCGACGGGCCGGGTCGATGATCCGCTCCTGCCACTGCTCCACCGCCCGGTCGACGGTGGCGAGCTGGAGCGCCTCCTTGGACCGCCAGTGCGCGAACAGCCCGGACTTGCTCACCCCGAGCGTGTCGGCCAGCTGTGCGAGGGAGAGCCCGTGCAGGCCGACCTCGGTGGCCAGCACCACCGCGGCGTCCAGCGCGGCGCGGCGGGTCCGGTCGCCCCGCGCGACGCGTCCGTCGACTGTCATGGGGAGAGGCTAATCAAAAAGCACGACCGGTCGTATTGTTTCGGTGGGTGACGGTGGTCACTCCCGGACACGACGCCGCCCCGCCATCCGGGGGATGACGGGGCGGGGCCGGGAAGGAGGGGATCAGGCGATGGCCGTGTCCAGGGCGATCTCGACCATCTGGCTGAAGGTCTGCTCGCGCTCGGCGGAGGTGGTCTTCTCGCCGGTCTTGATGTGGTCGCTGACGGTCAGGATGGTCAGCGCCCGCGCCTTGAACCGGGCGGCGATCGTGTAGAGCGCCGCCGACTCCATCTCGACCGCCAGCACGCCGTAGTCGGCCAGCGCGTCGTAGAGGTCCGGCCGGTCGGTGTAGAAGGCGTCCGCCGCCAGGATCGGCCCGACGTGCATGGTGATGCCGCGCCGCTCGGCCACCTCGACCGAGGTACGCAGCAGCCCGAAGTCGGCGACCGGGGCGTAGTCGATCAGCCCGTCGAACCGCATCCGGTTCATGTTCGAGTCGGTCGACGACCCGATCGCGGCGACGACGTCGCGCAGTTGGAGGTCCTCGGTGAGGGCGCCGCAGGAGCCGACCCGGATCAGGGTCTTCACGCCGTAATCGTTGACCAACTCGTGGGCGTAGATGGAGGCGGACGGCATGCCCATGCCGGAACCCTGGACGGACACCTCGACGCCGTTCCAGCGGCCGGTGAAGCCCAGCATGCCCCGGACCGTCGAGTAGCACGTGGCATCCTCGAGGTAGGTCTCCGCGATCCACTTGGCCCGCAGCGGGTCGCCCGGCATCAGGACCCGCTCGGCGATCTCTCCCGGCTTCGCGCCGATGTGCGTACTCATGGCAAAGATCCTGCCAGGTTGGCTGCGGGGATACCGGTTCGGCATCCAGACCCACGGTCCTGTACCCTCGTCGGCGGTGGCGTGTCCGAGCGGCCTAAGGAGCACGCCTCGAAAGCGTGTGAGGGTTTACGCCCTCCGAGGGTTCAAATCCCTCCGCCACCGCCAACGAAAAACGCCCGGTCGGTCCTGATGGACCAGCCGGGCGTTTCCGCGTGTACGGCCTGATCGGTGGGCCGGCCCCGCCGGGCCGACCCACCTCACTCACGTGGTCGGGCCGGTCACCGCCACCTGGTAGTCCACCGCCTTGTAGTGGTTCCCGCCCCACAGCAGCAGCGTGTACGGCCCGGCGGCGGGCAGGACGCAGTACTCGACGGAGGACTCGTTGCAGATGTACCGGCCGGTGTCGTCGTACAGCTTCCACGTGATGGACTGCTGGTCGACGCGGATGTCGACGTGGCCGGCCGTGGTGGTGGAGAACGAGTGGCAGACCCTCTGGTTCGGCTCCAGCCGGCCCTGCCCGGTGGCCGTGCCAGGGTCGCCGGCCGGCGACAGCGCCGAACAGCCGACCGCCTGGGAGATGCGCGGCAGCCGGATGGTGTAGGGCGCCCCCTTGCCGTCGATCTGCTGAATGAAGACCCGGTACGGCCCGGGGTTGCTCAGCGTGCAGTCGGAGGCGTCGTAACCGGTCTGGCAGAGGTGCCACTGCCGTGCGTCCAGGATGTCCACCCGAAAACCGGTCAGATCACGCGCGTGCGGCTCGGCAATGAACAGCTTGCTGCCAGTGGGCTGGGCGAACGTGAAGCAGCGGGCAGCCAACCCGGCCGGGAGGGTGCCGCTGGCTCCCGCCGAGGCCCAGGAGAAGACGTCCTCCGGCAGTTGCCCGCACGCCGACGGCGTCCGCCTCGACTCGATCGAGAGGGTGTAGGCCCCCTTCCCGCTGCCGCTCTCGGTCGTCACCGTGACCGTGTAGGCACCGGCAGGGCCGAGCCGGCACTGGTTGAGGTACTCGCGGTAGGGGTCGAGCTCACAGGCCTTCCAGCCGTCCTGGTGGTTCACCCGGACGGCGAGGCTGGCACCCGCCACCTCCACCACCTGGACGTACAGAACGTCCGAGTCGGCGGTCGTGGTGAACGTCCAGGTGTCCTGCGCCTGGCCGATGATCAACCCGCAGCTCTCGACCGTGCCGAAGGCCAGCTTGCCACCGCAGAAGGAGCGGGGAGGCCGCTGCGCCGGGGTGATGGTGGCCGACCGGGTCCGGGTCTGCTCCGTCGTCAGCCCTGCGGTCCCGGACCTGGCCGGCGACGGGGATGCGGCGAGGGCCGGCGCGGTAAGCGACGACGCCCGGGTGGTAGCGGTCGGTGACGATGCCGGGGACACGGCCCCGGTGGGTGCGCTCGCCGTGGACGAACTGGTGGTGGCCGCGGCCGGCGTCGTCCCGCTGGTAGCTGCGGCGGACGGCCCGACCAGGAACGCTGGGACGGTCAGCACGGCCGCGGCGGCCAGCGCGAGCCGTGGAAATCCTCTGCTGGTCCGCTTCTCCGGGTAGGCGGACAGGGTTGTCCTCACATCAACTCCCCCGTGAAGATGCCACGTCATCTGCGCGGCGAGAAGATGATTCCACGGAGGCCGACCATGGACAATCAGCCTCGCGTCCAAACCGCGCTGGTTCAGCAGGGGCCGTAGCCCTCGTCGAAGAGGCGGCGGGCCCAGTCGGCGTACCCGGCGATGATCTCCCGCACGGCGGTGCCGTCGTGCAGGAAGAGGTACGCCCGGTCGCCGTCGCGGGCGAACAGCCCGTCGAACCGGTACGTCCGCTGTGGAGCGTCCAGTCGGGTCGCCAACGGGTAGCTGGCCAGCACCTCGCTGACCGGTGTGCCGACGGTGATCCCCTCCGGGGTGCTCATCGGGTCGTCCAGCCAGAGCAGGACCAGCCGGTCGTCTACGAAGATGGGGCTGGTCGCCCCGTGTCCCGCCAGCGTCGGCCCGCAGGCGTCGCCCTCGGCGCGCAGCACTCCGCGGCGGGTCAGCTCCTGCTCGGTGTCGCCGAACTCGATCTCGTCCAGGCCGCTGAGGCCGACCACCGCCGTGTCGCCGACCGGTCGGGCCGGCACGTCCGGCCCGAGTGGACGGACACCGCTCCCCGAGATCGAGGCAGCCGTCATCAGCGTGGCAATGAATACGAATTGTCGCAGTTTCATGGAATCCCCCAGTCCCCAACGGGACCGGGGCGTTCAGGTTGCTGTTCGTCGGCAGATTGCCGGTATTCCCACTCCTCGGCCAGGTCGTCCCAGTAGTCGGCGGACAGGCCCCGCCGCCCGTGCGCCAGCCAGCCGTCGGTGTGCCGCTCGAGGTGCAGGCCCAACTCGGCGAAGGGGTCGATCCACGCGCCGGGCTCCGCCCCGAGTCGGGCGAGCGCCACGTTGAGCGGCCAATCCGCCCGTGGCCCGTCGAGGAGCCGGTCGACGCGCGGTCCCCAGCTCGTCTCGCCACCCAGCCACACCACCGCCGACTGGTAGCCGAGGCCGCCGCCGAACTCCGCCTCCAGGTACGCCACCGGGCCCTGCCGCGACCAGCGTGCCAGCACCTCGACCAGGGCTGCCGAGAGCACCAGGTGGAACGGCTGCTCCGGATCGCGTTCGGCGACCGAGAAGTCGGGCAGCGATCCGGTCAGCTCCTCGACCAGCTGCGGGGTGACCGGCAGCAGCGCGAAGTCCTGCCGGAGCGCGGCGAGGACGGCGTGATCCAGGTCGGCGGTCTGCTCCCGAAGCAGCTCGACGTCCGCCACGACCGCGCTGAGCTGGTAACTCATCGGATCCCCTCGCCATCCACAGGCTGTGGATGGAACATGTGTACGACGGATCGGCCGCCCGTCGCCGGATCTCCGCACCGTACCGTTGAGACTGGGCACGTTGTAAGGAACAACGGGCCCTCCGGCAGCGGGCGCTGGGGTTTCAGGGCCCAATGGCGGGGTAAGGGCGGCGCCATGCGTGCCGGGCTGATGAAGAAGCTGGAGCGGGCATCCGCGCTGGATCGGGTGGGGGACCGGCTCCAGCCCAGGGTCTGGTCGCTGCTGCGGCCGCAACGGGTCAAGGATGCCCTGCACGGGGTGTGGCTGGGTCATCCGCTGCACCCGGCGCTGGTGCAGGTACCGATGGGCGCGTGGATCAGCAGCGCCGTCCTCGACCTGATGCCCGGGCGGACGCCCGGGCAGGAGCGGGCCGCCACGACCCTGGTGGCGGTCGGCACGGCGAGCGCGCTGCCCGCCGCGCTGACCGGCATCAACGACTGGTCGTGGCTCTGGCAGGAGGAACGGCGGGTCGGCCTGGTGCATGCCGCCACGAACACCCTGGCGGTGGCTCTCTACGCGGGCTCGCTCGCCGCGCGGTTGCGCGGGCGGCACGGGCTCGGCCGTACGCTCGGGTTGTTCGGCCTGGCGGCGGTGAGCGCCGGTGGCTACCTCGGCGGCCACCTCGTCTACAAGCAGACCGCGCAGGTCAACCAGGGCGCCCCGGACATGCACCGGGTCGAGTACGGGTGGCGTCGGGTGGCCGAGGTCGACTCGCTGCCCGAGGGCCAACTGCTGACCCGGCGGGTCGACAACGTGCCGGTGGTGGTCTATCGCGACGGCACCGACATCACCGTCATGCTGGACCGCTGCGCCCACCAGAGTGGGCCGCTCGGACAGGGCAAGGTGATCCAGGTCGACGGGCAGCCCTGCGTCGTCTGCCCCTGGCACGGCAGCACCTTCCAACTGAAGGACGGCGAGGTCGTGCACGGCCCCGCCAGCACCGACCAGCAGGTGCTGCCCACGCGCATCACCGACGGCGTGCTGGAGGCCGCACTGCCCTGACCACAGAGGCATCTCATCCAGGTTTGGTCTGATACACACTGGGTTGGTGCCGTGCTGGTCGCCCACGGCACCGCCCGTGCCGCAATCGCTTCCCATCCAGCCCGTGATCGTTGGCGGCTCAGCTGCAGCCGCCCCGGCGTGTCGACGTGCTCAGCTGCCAACGTTCCAGCGTGCGACCCGGGCGACGAACACGCGCCAGGCCGCCGGCGCGAACACGAGCGCCGGCCCGGTCGGGTCCTTCGAGTCCCGTACGCCGACGATGCCGGGCAGGTTGTCGGCCACCTCGACGCAGTCGCCACCGTTGCCGCTGCTGCGACTGCTCTTGCGCCACCGCGCGCCGTTCAGCTCCATGTCTCCGCCACTTCCGTGATGAGGTCGACAGACTGCCAGTGGGACAGCGCCTCGCCGCGCACGTTCTCCCACGCTGCCATCATGGCCGCGATGTCCTCAAGGTCGCTAACCACTTGCCCCTGGAGCTGGTTGTCGAGGTAGCCGGCAACCCGGTGGTCGTGGCTGTTCGCGATCACGAACGGCCCGTTGAGACCCGCGTAGGCACCGACGGTGGACGGCACGACGTGGACCCGGACGTGCGGCTCCGTGCACGTCGTGACGAGGGCCTGCAGTTGCTCGTGCATGGTCGTCCGACCCCCGACCGGCCGGCGGAGGATCGCTTCGTCGATGACGGCCGTCAACTGCGGAGGCTCGTCCCGGTTGAGGATGCCCTGGCGGGCGAGCCGGGCCGCCAGATGCCGCTCGATGTCATTGCGGGCGAGCAGGCCGCCGCCGGCCAGCACCGCGCGGGCGTACGCCTCGGTCTGAAGAAGGCCGGGCAACACGACTGACTGATACGACCGCAGCGACACTGCTTCGCGCTCGATCTCCTGCCAGGGGCGGAACCAGATCGGGTCCCGACGTCTCGAAGTGTCCGGCCATATGTCCGAGATGTCCCGGCGGAGGGCCTCCGCTGCCGCGAGGCGGTGCCGAGCATGCGGGATGCGGCCCTCGGTCAGCCACCGCGCGACGGTCTTCGGGTCGACGCCGACTTGCTCGGCGAGGGATTCGGTCGTGTGCCCGGTGTCGCTCAGTGCCACCCGCAGCGCGTCGTTCACGGCCCCTCCATCGGATGTCTCGAATATCTGCCGAACATATCGTTACGCGGTGTATCTGTCTGGTGACGCGCGCAAGGGTGGTCTCACAGGACGGCGCGGCCGGTGGAGGCGAGGGAGCCCGGCGGTCGGCGTCAGTCACGGGGCCGCCCCGGCGGGGAGGCGGGGCGGCCCCCTCCACCGCGAAGGAGTCACGGATGAGCCTGACCGTCGGCGCGACGATCCGCGTCCCCGCCGACGCGTATCGCTTCGGTGCGGGGCCGCTGACCCTGCGGATCACCGAGGTGCTGAGCGTCGGCCCGTTCGAGGGAGCGCAGTGGGCCGAGTTACGCGGCCACGAGGTGAACCCGGACGGCACGCTCCGCACCGGTGAGCGCTTCGCGTTCGTCCGCGTCGACCGGGCCGGCGTCGTCGAGGTGCCGGCGCGGTGACCCGCCACCGGGAGCACGTACCCACCCGACCGACCTGGCGCTGCCAGGCGTGCGGCATCGCCTGGCCCTGTTCGGCGGCGAAGCTGCGGCTGCTCGCCGAGTACCGCCATGATCGGGTCGCGCTGACCGTCTACCTGGCGACCCTCCAGGCCGAGGCCGCCGATCAACTCGCCGGCCTCGACCACGCCCTGTCCCCGGCCGGCCTGACCGACCGCTTCGTCTCCTGGGCCCGCCCGCGCGGGTGACCCTCCCCGCCGTACGACGAAGGGCCGGCCCCGTGCGGGGCCGGCCCTTCACGGTTCGTGGGTCAGTTCTGCGTGCCGACTCTGTCGACGATGTCGACGGTCAGGATGGCTGATTCCGGCATGCCGAGGAAGGCGTGGGTGTTGGCGTCGAAAACGAGTTGACCCGACTTCCCGTCGGACGACCAGCCGATCCCGATACCGGGTCGTCCGCTCCCGTCGGTGGCGTTCTCGACCACGGTGAGGTTGGGCATACCCGCCACGACGTCGAAGAGCGCGGCGCGTGCATTCGGTCGTAGGTAGGACTCGTCGACCAAGGTCAGGATGTACTTGCCGAGGGCGTTGGTGTCGCCGGGCGCGGCGCCGCTGTGCGCCGTCAGGTAGGCGGACAGGGCATCGGCATCGGTCGGCAGATCCTGGATGTAGGCGGGTTCCGGTACGCACGGTTCGGTCCGCGTCGGGTCCACCTGGCCGCCCTTCTCTACCGCCCGGCGGCCGTTGCGGCAGCCAGGGAGGGGAATCTGCTCGGTGCGGCCACCGACCTGGTCGAGCAGGAGCCCGTCCCGCGTCCCATCGACCGAGCGCCAGATCTGCCGGATCTCGCCGCCCGACTGTGACTTCACGTAGACGAACTGGTTGGCACGTGGCTCCACATCCGGGACCCGCAGCGCCGCCGCCGCGGCCTGGTGCAGCACCTGGGCGGCTTCGGCATTGGCCGCGGGTACCTCGCCGCCGACCTGGTCAGGAGCCAGTACGTACACCGCGACGGCGAGCGCGGCGCTGGCGGTCGCGGCGAATCCGGTCCAGGCGAGCCGCCACGTGGACCGGCGGCGTGCCGGCCGGACGGTCCGTACGTCGGTGCTGGGTGGCGCCGCCATCGCACTCGCCAACCGGTCGCGGGCCTGGGCGAGCCGGTCGCTGGTCGGCAGCGGGGTCTCCTGACCGAGTTCCTGGATCAGTTGGATGTCATCCATGGCGTACCTTCTCCTCTGCGATGTTGCTGGGGTTGGTGTGACCGATCGACTTCTGGACCTGTTGTCGGGCCCGGTGCAGGCGGGATCGGACGGTGCCGATCGGAATGGCGAGCGCCGCGGCGACCTCGTCGTAGCTGAGTTGCTCCCAGGCGATCAGCAGCAGGACGTCCCGGTCGCCGTCGGACAGCTCGGACAGCGCAGTGGTCAGCACCGACCGCAACGCCTGCGCGGTCACGTCGTCCGCAACCTGATCGGCGTGGCTCGGGCCGGTCGGTTCGGGGCCGAGAGCGTGACGAAGGCGGTACGCGGACAGCTCGGCGCGATGATGCCGCCTGCTCAGGTTGGTCGCGATGCCGTACAACCACGGCCGGGCGTCCTGCCTGGTCAGGTCGTACCGTTTGCGGCTGTCGAACGCGGTCAGGAAGGTCTCGCCCACCAGGTCGTCGGCAAGTTCCGCGTTCAGCCGCCGGGCCAGGTATCGGTGGATGTGCGCCGCGTGCCGGTCGAAGATGATCCCGAATCGTTCCGGCTCGCGTACTGACTGCTTGATGACCGCCGCGTCGTCCGCCGCGTCGACGGGGATCGGGTCTTGTCTCGCTCGGTTCATTGACGACCTTCCACGGGAAGTGGGTCTCCGCCCTGTTATTGCCACCCCGACGGAAACGAGTTCACGGCGGAGGCCGGCAGCACGGCAACCAGCGGTGCGTCGAGAGCGGTGCGGACGGCAGAGCGGGCGACAGGGCGGGCGACATGGCTCTTCCGCCAGGAAGCGGAACGCGGCGGGGAGGCCCGCCGGCCGACCGGCCCGAACCGGGCGGTCGAGACGACAAGAGGCGAGAGCGACCGTAGAGACGACTCAGGGCCGGTCCCCGGTGGGGCCGGCCCTGTCGTTTTTCCTGCTCAAGAGAGCGGAGGATACGAGATTCGAACTTGTTTATCGCCCCAGGTCAGGGGCTTGTCACCCCTCCTGACCAGGGGTTTCGGCGGGGTCGACGGGGGCTGACGGGGGTCCGGCGGGGGCGGGTTCCCCTACGTTTCCCCTAAAGTCGATCTTGCTCATGGCTGCCTCCACTGCCGCCACCACACCCTCGTCGACCTCCGGCAGAAGGTGACCGTACCGCTCATCGGTGAACCCGATGTCCTTGTGGCCGATCCGCCTGGAGATCGCCGACAGCGGCACGTTGGCCGCGATCAGCCACGCCACGTGGGTGTGCCTCAGGTCGTGCAAACGCAGTCCGGGGAAGCCGGCGGTCTTGCGTACGAGCCACCAGATCTCGTAGAACTCCTTGCGCCGGATCATGCCGCCCTGCGGGCCGGTGAAGACGCGGTCGTCCGGCTTCTTCCCGTCCAGCAGCGGGCGCAGCATCTCGCCGATGTCCTTCGGGAACGACACGTACCGCTTCCCGCGCTTCGTCTTTGGCGTCTGGTCGACCGGCCGACCGCTCACCTCGACTGTCTGGAGCCGGACGTGCAACCGGCCGCGCACCAAGTCGATGTCCCGCCTCCGCAGCCCCATCGCCTCGGACCAACGTAGCCCGGTCGCGAGGAAAAGCAGGATCAGGGGCCGCCAGTGCTCCGGCACCGCCTCGACGAGCCGATCGGCCTCCTCGGGCGTCAAGAAGAGCATCTCGTCCCGGTCGTCGTCCTCCTCCGGCAGCAGCGTGTGCTCGCACGGGTTGTGGCGGATGTACTTGTGGGTGATCGCGGCGGCCATGATGACGTAGAGCTGGCCGTGAGCGTTCCGGACGGTCTTCGACGCCAGCGGCCGAGGCTTCTTGACCTTGGTCCGCCCGTCGAGCAGGTCGTTGGTCCACCGCTGCACGATGAGCGGCTGATCGGACAGCTCGCCCAGGCGCAGGTGTCCGAGCATCGACAGGATGTACCGGTTGATCACGCCTTCGATGCTCGGCTGGCTGGTGGCCTTCAGCGCCCGCTTGTAGGCCGGCCACCAGGTGGCCACCCACTCGGCGAGGGTCAGCTCGCCGCCGCGCGGCACCAGGGCGTCCCCGCGTAGGGCGTCCGCCTTCATGATCGTCATCGCGTTCTGGGCGGCCGACTTCGTCTCGTATCCGCTGGCCAACGTGATCTTCTCACCAGCGATGAGCTCGCGGATTCGGTAGCTGCGGCCGTTCTTCTCGACCCACATGGAATCTCCCCAGGGCATGGGTGAATGAGCCGCGGCCGGGCCGGCGGCGATGGGAAGGGTTGGTGCTACGCGCTGCGGCGCGCCTGCTCGATGCGGTAGGTCAGCTCCCGCATCCGGCGCTGCTTGTCGCGCTCGCGCTGCTCCACGATCAGCCGCTCGTCGGCGGCGCGCATCTCCTCCAGTTGCTGGAGGACCTCCGCCTTTGTTTCGTCGTCGAGGTCCGACTCCAGGACTGCGCGCTGCTCTTCGTCGATCTCTTCGTCGGTGGGCCGGTAGGGCAGGTCGGCGGGCTGGAGAACGCCCACTCGCACGAGCAACTCGACCGGGTTTAGCTCGAACGTCTCGGCGACCCTGCGGACGTTCGCCTCGCGCACCGCGACCGCCCGGTCCAACCAGTTGGAGACCGTGCGCACGTCTACGCCGACTGCTCGCGCGAACGGCGCCTTCTTGCCTCTGGTCTCGGAGTCGAGGAGCTCTCTGACGACCTTGGCCCACTCGTTGACATCGACCTCGCCGACCATAAGGCCATCGTATCGGGAATGTATTCCCGGACCTGCATTCACGGCAGGCCGTAGCACGTAGGTGCGTCGCGGGTCGCGTCTACCACCGCTGACACGGGCAATCGCTCTGAGTCGAGCGCGTGCCTTCAATCCTCTCTGGGCCATGCTGGGAAATCTATCCGGGAATGCGTTTCCGGCCAAGTGGGCCGAACGGCTGAGTTGCCGGGCGCGCGCTTCCGGCGTACGGTCCCAAACGTGAAACAGGAAACACACTCCCGGAAGCGCGTACCACGCCAGCCGGAAACGCCCGCCCGGGTGCGAGTGCGCCTGGTTCCGTTCTCGCTGGCAATGCTGGCGCTCGGCCGACAGCGCGAGTCACAGCAGGCGCACCTGCTGGAGATGGACATCAAGACCCTGAAGCGGGCGCTTGCCGGCGAGTCGGTGGGCGAGAAGTTCATGAGCCAGACGATCTCCGTCTTCCGGCAGCACAGCGACGAGCTCGCACGCCGAGGCCTCCAGGTTTCGCTCGACGAGTACTTCGAGGTCCCGACCGAGGGCGCCGCATGAGCCACGGCCTGGAGGTGTTCACCTTCGCCGAGCTGGCCGCGCTGTGGAAGACCGGCGAGGACTGGCTCCGCAGAGGCGTCTCTGCCCGGATGTTCCCGCACCACCGCATCGCCAACGAGATCCGCTTCACCCACGAAGACGCCGCCGCGATCCTGGCCAGCCGCGCGGTGAAGCCCGCACATGTCCCCACCCCCGACGAGGTCGCGGCGAAGCGCGCCGAAGTCGGCCAATCCAAAGGAGTTGCAGCATGACCGGACCTGACACCGGCGGCCCCCCGTCCGGGCCGGGGTTCAACCTCAACCTGAGCGTCCTCGGCAAGCAGATGGCCGAGCGCATCCGCCTGGAGGCGGCCGCGTCGAGCGCCGGCGCCAGGGGCGTCACGGCGTCGCCGCTGTCGCGCGAGCAGCGCGAGGACCGCTACCGCCGGCAGACCGGGTCGCCGGAGCTGACCCCGCGTCAGCGGCGCCGGCGCGACCACAAGGCCAACCGGGCCAGCAGCCGGACGTAGCGGTCAGGTTTTCACGCCGCTACGCCTCGGCCAGCAGCTCGAACTGCTGGCCGCCACCCCGATCGATCAGTGAGAGGAGGAAGCCATGGGAGTCACCCTGCCGAATCCGAAGCCGCCGCCCCCGCCGCCGCCGTGGCCGCGACCGCGCCCCTGCTGACCCCACCAGACCCCGGGTGGCCAGCCGCGACATCAGCCTCCGGCCAGCCACCCGGAACGCAAGAAACGAGGCCCCGTTGCAGCGGGGCCTCCCACCCGGACAACCAACCGTCAAGCAAGGAGTCCAGATGTACCAGACCGTACCGCAGAGCAGCAGCAGCGCCTTGCCCGCCAACCCGGCGCAGGTCGCCGCGGACTGCTGGCTGTCCCTCGCCGCCGACCTGCGCCAGGTCGCCGACCGGATCGCCACCCTCGCCGGGACCGACACCCGACCCGCGAGCGTCAACCTCGCCATCCTGGGCAGCGTCATGGAGGGCGACGCCGAGCGGATGGTGCCGCTGGTCGACGCCCTCGCCGCCGCCTTCGGCACCACGGCCGCCATCGGCGCCGATGGCGGCCGGCGACGCGACCAGTACCGGGCCGACCCCCTGGTCGGAGGCGTGAAAGTCTGCGTCTACACCTACGTCCCCGAGCCGGAGGACGCGGAGAAGGCGGCGATGCGCGCCGAGCTGGACGCCCTGCGCGCGCAGCTCGCCGAGGGCGGCACCCGGTGACCGCCCCGACCGTCGAGGACGTCGAGGACGTCTTCCTCACCACCCTGCGCGCCACCCTCACCACCGCCACCACCGATGACCTGGCCGCGATCGCCCAGCACTGGGCCGGCCTCACCGGCCACGTCGCCGACACCGCCCGCCACCTGGTCGACGCCGAGTTCGAGACGCGCATCGCCGTCGCCCACGTCCGCGACAGCGCCCACCAGGCGGTCGCCGCGTTCGGGGTGGTCACCCGCCGGCAGGCCCGCATCCTCCTCGGCTACTGGATCGGCCGGGACCAGCTCAACGACGCCGACGTGGAGCACGTCGTCGGTCTGTTCCCCGCCGGAGGTGCCCGGTGACGTCGCCCTGGCCCAACCCGCCGCAGCTCCCCGGCGCGCCCCGCGTCGACGCCCCGGTGTTCCCCGCCCAGACGCTGACGCTGACGCTGACGCTGACCGTCGACGACCCGCACCCGGACGCGTACACCGCGATCGACGGGGTCGTGACGATCCCGCCGCACCTGCTCGGCCTGGCCCCGCTGGTCGACCCGGCCCTTCGGGGTGTCGCGTGAGCCTCACCGCCACGGCCCGGGTCGGCCACCACCGGCCCGACCCGGCCGACACCCGGGACGCCACCGGCCGCCGGCAGATCGCCGACCCGGTCAGCGCCGACTACAACCCGCTCCACCCGGCCACCCGGCTCCGGCTCAACCCCAGCCGGTGGCAGGACCCCGACGTCGCGCTGCCCGCGCCCGTCGACGAGCTGACCGGCCGCATCGACCCGGCGGACGTCCTCGCCCTGGCCGCCGAGCCGGTCGAGCCGCCGGCCTCCCGTGACGAGGTGCTCGCCGAGCTGCGCGGCGACCTCACCCACCCCGACGACACCCAGGGAGCCGAGCAGTGACCGCCCTGACCCCCGCCCAGTACGACTTGGCGGCGGCGGCGGCCGCGGTGCTGCTCTCCGCGCTGTGCGCGGGACTGCTGGTGTGGATCGTGCTGATCCTGCGGTCCGACCGTCACGACCACCTGGTGCGGGTCATGGCGGTCGCCCCCGCGCCGCCGGCGCCGTCAGCGGCGGGCCCGCCGGACCGGCCGCTGGTGAACCCACGCTTCGCCGAGTACATCGCCGCCAGGTCGGCCGAGTTCGCCGCCGCGCACCACGCCTGTCGCCCGCACATGCCGGTCTCGGTCGGCGTGGACATCGCCACCGTCGCGGCCGCGTACCCCGACGGGCGGGTCTCCGCCGTGTGGACGGGGGTGACGTCGTCGTGGTGACCACCACCGTGCGTACCGCGACCACGGACGAGCAGCCGAAGGTGCTGTGTCTGGACTACCGCACACCGGTGACGACCGCGGCGTCGCGGGCCCGCCGGATCGGCGCCGGCTGCTGGCGCAAGCGCAAGGCCAAGGCCCGCGCTGCCGCTGCCCCGGTCGCCCTGCCCGGCCTGTCCGGGCGGGGCGGCCCCGGCCAGACCGGCCCGGACCTCCTCGACGACGACCAGGACGGCGAGGACGACCTCCGATGACCGTCAGCAAGCCGGCACGGCGGATCTGCCCGCAGTGGGACCCGGACCCCGACATCGGCCGGGACCACCGCCAGCGGCTCACCTGCCGCAAATGCCTGCGCGTCGGGGAGGCCGGCGACGCCAACCACACCCCGGCCGCGCCACCACCAGCACCGAAGAGCCGCATCTCGCCAGCACTCGCCGCCGCCGCGCAAGCCCGCGACGCCGCGATCCTCGGCGAGACAGACCGAGAGGAGTACCGGTGACGGGTCTGCCGTACACCGACGCCGACGTGCAGCTGGCCTACGACGCCTTCGTCAAGGCGTGGACCGCTCACGAGCTGGTGCACCCGGTGCCTGAGGTGTGCCCGCACGCCCGGGACGTGGCTGAAGAGGACTGCTGCGACGAGCACGGCATCCGCGGCGCGCTCGACGCGCTTGCCGCCGCCGGCCGGCTCGCCCCCGCCGACGACGACCCCCGCCACATCATCGACATCAGCGTGGACGGCTGGACCATCAAGCACCCGCTCAGCTGCCGACCGAACCTCTTCGACTGTCCCGTCAACCGCCTCGCCGAGCAGGGCCTGGGCGCCGTCGCCGGTCCGGTGTACGCCGGCCGGTTCGAATGCTCGGTCAACGACCTCGGTGACCGGCTGCTCATCGGCGACCGCGTCGACCTGGAGGTGCGCCGCGATGGGTGACCGACTGACCGACGCCGAGCTGCGCGCCGCCGCGGCGGCCCGGCCCGGCTACGCCACCTATCCCGAGTACCGGCCCGGTCAGCCCGAGCGGCTGGGCCGCCTGCCCGCGGTGCCGGCCCGTCCCACCGCGCTGTTCACGGCCAGGTCGACGAGCCTCAGCGAGGACGAAGCCCGCGCCCTCAAGGACAGCTTCGTGGCCGCCGCCAAGCTCTGGAACGCAACGCTGCCCGCGCCGCCGGCGGCCGCGCTGGATGCTCGTCCTCCCCTGCCCGCCCAGCCGGCCGAGCCCGAGGCGGTCACGCTGGCCGCCCTGCCGGAGACGCACGTCTACGACTTCCAGCCGCGACTGATCAAGGCCCGGCCGTGGTGGCGGCGCCGCTGGCACTGGGGTGTCATCGCCGCCGCCGCCCGGACGCGTCACGGCTACGCGTGGACGGAGGCCGGCGCCCGCCGGCGTACCGCCCGCGAAGTGCGGCGGGCAGCCCTGCGCGGCGGCGACCGTGGCTGACCTACCGGTGTACGAGGGCTGGCGGCGGGTGCCGTCCGGGCTGTTCAGCAAGACGCAGCTGGCGGATCTGGACTTCCCCCGGGTGCCGGGCGGGCCGGTCCGGGCGTACGCCGACGTCGCGAACTGGCGCGGCAAGAAGGAGTTCGTCGAGCTGTACGCGCTGCCCGAGTCGCTGCCGTCGCTGGCGACCGCCGCGCAGCTGGAAGCCGCCCGCGCCCGCGCCCGCCCCACCGCGGGCACCATCCGGGTGTGTGAGGGCTGCGGGGCGCACCCGGACCGCCCGGTCACGGCGGTCGACGTCAGGCCCTCGGACGGTCCCACGGTGCCAGCGACGGTGGCCCGGCTGTGTCCGGCGTGCGCGCGCATCGCTCGCCTGCAGGATGCTCTCCGCAAGGCCGCCGACCTGCGGGCGCTGCACGCCCGGTGGGCGGCCGAGGTGCTCGACCCGCAACGGT
The DNA here is from genome assembly GCF_040656135.1 of Micromonospora sp. NPDC050200. Lineage (NCBI taxonomy): Bacteria > Bacillati > Actinomycetota > Actinomycetes > Micromonosporales > Micromonosporaceae > Micromonospora > Micromonospora sp. NPDC050200. The sequence goes on along the minus strand of NZ_JBFALG010000004.1, from coordinate 190,681 downwards.
CGCCTTCGGTGGTGGTGCGCGTCGACGAGGTGCTCCGGCCGCCCGCGCCGTCCGGCCGGCAGAACCCGGCCCCGGTCGCCCTGGTCGTGGACGCGGTCGACGCAACCGGCAGGCGCCTGATCGACGCGACGATCCGGCTCGCCGGCACGCGGGTGAAGGCGGTCCCGGCCGGGGCGCTCGCCCCGAACGCCATCGAGGAGCAGGTGCGGGCGGCCCTGTCCGGGGTGGTGGTCACCTGGATGCCCGCCGAGCTGTGGCACCTGCGCCGCGTCTACCGCATGACCACCTCGCCCGGCTCGTACGCCCAACCCAACCCACACGACCTGAAGCTGCGGGCCACCTACTGGCGCGGCGAGATCGACCCGCAGGCGCACGGCCTGACCTACAGGACCGCGATCGACCCGGGCACCGCGGATCGGACGCTGCTGCTGCTGCGCCGCATGGCAGCCACCGACCTGTCCGCAGAGCAGGGGCCGCAGCGATGATCCGGCCGGGTCTGTGGGCGGTGGCCAGCGCAGTGCTCGGTCGGCCGGTGTCCCGCGCCGAGCGGTACCCGCACCTCTGCGGCGCCACCGTCACCGCGACCCGCACGGGCACCCCGTACCGCTACAAGGCCCGGGACTGCGCGGCGTGCTCCGAACGGCTCGGGCCGGGGCCGGGGTGATGGGCCGTGACGAAGGACGAACTGGTCCTCGCCCTGGTGCTGGAGCGTTTCGGCCCGCCGCCGCTGCCGCCGGCGATACCGCCGCACGCGGTCGATCAGGCCTTGGCCGTCCCCGCAGCGCCGCCGCCTACCGAGACCGCACGTCGCCGTGGGCACCTGGTGGTGCTCGACGGCGGCTCGACCACCACGGCGGCCGCGTGACCGCCCCCGCACGATCGGAGCACTGATGGAGATCTCCCTCGACCTGGAGCAGGTGAAGCTGCTCGCCGCCGTCGACGACGGCCGGGTGCACCGCAGCCCCCGGGCCCGGCCGCCGGACTTCGAGAAGGACCCCGTGGTCACCGGCGCGTACAAGCGGGCCACGCAGCGGCTGGCCACGCTGATCAAGATGCGGCTGGTCGAGCTGGACGGCGGCGACGACAACGTCACCCGCCGGTGGAAGCTGACCGGCGTCGGCGAGCGGGTCCTCGCCGAGGCCCGCGAGCAGCCGGCCGACGCCGCGGCCGAGCCGGCAGACGATCCGCCGGGACCGAACCTGTGAGCGCCCCGCGCCGGCGCGGCCGGCCGGCCTGGGAGGCGGACCTGGCCGCCCGGCAGCCCCGGACCTCGGCGGAGGCCGAGGCCCGGGCCCGCAAGGGCCGCGCGCTGGTCGACGCAGCGCTCGCCGGCGACGCCCCCGCCACCGCGGCGGTCACGGACGAGCCGTCGCCGCCAGCCGGCTACGAGTACGTGGCCTGCGTCGGCTGCTACCGGCCCGTGTGGGGCCTGCCCGGCTCCCGCTGCCCCGCCTGCAAGCCAGCACCGGCCGCGACCACCGCCACAAGCACCCCGGACGCCGCCGGCGCCGGGCACACCACCGACCCAACGAGGTGACATGACCACCATCGTGGCCTTGGACCTGGAGACCACCGGGCTGGACCCGGACCGCCACCACATCTGGGAGATCGGCGCGGTCGTCCGCGACCACCGCGACCCCCGCTACAACGGCCGGTGGCAGATCATGCTCCGCCCGAACCTCGCCGCGGCCGAGCCGGCCGCGCTGCGTATCGGCCGCTACTACGAGCGCGCCACCCCGTACGTCGGCGACCGTGACCAGCCGCCCAGCAAGGTCCTCGGCTCGGACACCGGTCCGGTTACCTGGGTGGTCGAGGCTCCGCCCGGCAAGGCAGGCATGGGCGGCTGGGGGCCTGTTACGGAGCTGGGAGGGGTGCCCCGCCGGGCGGTCGCACGCTGGCTCGCGCAGATCCTCGACGGTGCCACCATCGTCGGCGCGAACCCGGCGTTCGACGCCGGCTTCATGGCGCGATTTCTCCGCGCGCACGGGCACGCCCCGACCTGGCACCACCACCTGGTCGACGTCGCCGCGCTCACGGCCGGCTACCTGGCTGGCACCCGCGACGGCTACAACACCTCGGTCGAGTGGCTGGCCGACGCCCACAACGGCTCCCCGCAGTGCGGCACCTGCCAGGTGCCGCCGCCCGACCTGGACACCGTCGAGATCCCGACGCCGGCGTGGCGCACCGGCGACCTCGCGGACCGGCTCGGCGTCACCTGCGCGCCGGAGCTACGCCACACCGCACTCGGTGACGCCGCCTGGGCGCTGGCGATCTACGACCAGGTGATGACCGGGAAGGACTCGGTCGGGGGTGGCGACCGTGGCTGAGCGCACCGACCGGCCCGTACCCGACCCACCGTCCCCGTAGGCGCCCACCGCCGCCGCTCGTCCCTCAGCTCGCCGCTCGGCGCGGCCACCTATCGGGTGGCCGCGCTTCGCCATACCGGGAAAGCCATAGATGTTGATCTTTAGGTGGGTGTGCTGATGCCGTATTGGCTGGAATCTGACACCTTCGCCGTCGACCCGGTGTGGGAGGTCCTCGCTGACGGGGCCGCGGACCTGGTCGACGCGCTCCAGGCGGCGTACTGCCGGCTGAAGTCGACATCGGCGCAGGTGATGTCGGACGGCTACCTGACCGAGCGGATGGCCCTGCAGCAGTGCCGCGGCCGGAAGAAGCTGCTCGGGCTGCTCACCGGCGGCGTCCTCGATCAGCCGCCGCTGCTACACCGTCCAGGCGACCAGTGCGAGTGCCTCGGCGAGCACTGGATCACCGGCTACGCGTACCGGATCCACGCCTTCTCCAAGCGCAACCCGAACCGCCGGGAGTACAACCGCAACCGGGCGCAGAAGGCGGACCTGCGCGACGCCCGACTCAAGGCCTTGGTCTACACCCGCGACGGCGGCTGTTGCCGCTACTGCGCTTCCGGGCCGCTGTCGCCCAAGTCCGGACGGGCCAAGGACCCCCGCAAGCGGATCCACTACGACCACGTCGACCCGGACCAGCCGGCCGGCCCGGACGCCGAGAACATGGTGCTCTCGTGCAAGCGCTGCAACGAGCACAAGGGCCACAGGCTGCCACACGAGGCGGACATGGTGCTGCTGCCGGTGCCCACCCCGGAACAGGCCGCACGGCTGCGGGCCCGCGATCAGGTGCTGCGGGACCTGCCCACCGATCACGCGCCGATCACCGACGAATCGACGTCAGATCACGATCACCATCAAAACCCGGCCGTCGACCGCACTGATGAACGGATCACCGAACCGGAACGCGATCAGAACGTCGATCTGACGCCACCAGTGCATCCAACGCCGGCGCTGACCACGACCGCGCCGATGACCAATCAGCGGCCGCAAGGGTCCGGGCTGGGTCGGGGCGGGGAACCCGAGTCGATAGCGCCCCCACCAGCTCCCCGGACCCCCTGGTCGAACCAGCCGGCCCGCAGCCCAGAGCACCCCGACATCTACCACCGGCGCTCCCGCCCGGCCCCGCCTGAACCTGACTACGTCTGGCCACCCGGTGCCGTACCCGCTGCACCAAGTCCGGATCCACACTCCCGGGAGGAACAGCCATGACCGCAGCGAAGGTGCCGACGGGCATCGCCGACGTGCATGCGGCCGTCGAGCGGCTGCGAGAGTCCTGGACTTGGTTGGGGCTGCTCGTGACGCCTGGCCCGGAGCGGCGCCCAGGGCGGGCGGTCGATGAGCAGCAGGCCGAGGTCCTGGAGGCCCGTGGGCGCAGCGATCGTGCGTACCGGGCGTGGAACCTGGCGCGGGGGATGACCGCGCTCGCGCCGTCGGCCGCGGCCGCGCGGCTGGACGTCGTCGACGCCCAGGCCGCTGTGCACCGCGCCGTGACCGGCCTGGCGGATCGCGTGGCCTCCTACCGGGCCAGCTCCTACGTCGGCCGCCGCACCGGCGCCGTCGACGCCGTGGCGGACGTGCTGGACTGGCTCACCGCCGGGGGGCCCGGCCGTCCGTGGGTGGCCACCGCCGGCGGGGAGGTGTGGCGAGCCGGCGTCGTCGACGAGCTACACGAGCACCGCGACGCGCACCTGCTGACCCACATCCACCGCGTGCTGACCGCCGCCGGTGACACCGCCCGGGCCGCCGCCGGCGTCGTTGCCGAGGCGGTGCAGCCCCTCGCGCACCGCTGCCCGGCGTGCCGGCACCGGTCGCTGCAGCTACACCACGAGGGCCGCGACAAGAGCCGGTGGACGGTCCGCTGCGTGCGCCGGCCCTGCCTGTGCACCGGCGAGGGCTGCGGCTGCCTGCGCCGCGACCGCCGCCCGGGCCTGGCGCACGTGTGGACCCGCGGCGAGTTGGACGGCCAGCACGGGCTGGCCACCGCGGTGGCGATCGCGCAGCGGCTCACCGAGCAGGGCTCCCCGCGACCCCGTGTCGCTACGACGTCGGCCGGGCACGGCGGCTGGGCGGAGCGGCGGCGGGCATGAGCGGTGTGGTGGTGGTCGACGGCGTGCAGTGGTGGACGACCTCGTACGCGGTGGCGCAGCTGCGCGTCGACCGGAAGCTGATCAACCAGTGGGTGCTGCGGTCCCGCCGCGCCGGCCACGTCGCCGGCGCGGGCCCGCAAGCCTGCCCGCGCTGCCAGTCGCACCCGGACGGCTTCCCGCACGTCGACCCGCCGGTGCGCCGGCGGGACGTCTACGGGTACGTCGGCGAGCAGCTGGTGGAGGCCGAGGCGAGGACGTTCGGGGCGACGCGTGGTGGGGTGACCCGAACAGGTGTTTGACAAGATCAGTGTCGGCATATCACCATGTGTGCAGCGCCTGGAGTCTGCCCGTGGCGCGGCCGACCGCCCCGCCTCTGTGCGGGGCGTACGTGTAGGTGGGTAGCTGGTGGTCGCCCGGTCAGCGGGGCGCAAGGGCAGGCGGCACAGAGCGGCCAAGGTGGACCTGCGCAGCAAGTCCACCAGGTGCTGGCTGTGTGGCCACGAGGGCGCCTACGAGTTGGACCATGACCCGCCGCGCAAGGTGCTGCTGCAGCTGGGCCTGGACCCCGACGACCGCCGCTATCACAAGCCCGCGCATGGCACGTCGTGCCCGTGCCCGACGTGTGGTCAGCGGTGCAACCAGGTCCGCGGCGACCGGCCGCCCAGGCAGCCGCGGATGACCCACGAGTGGTGACGCCAGGTGCGTCATGTGATGCACCTGGACGCCCCCCGGGGGGTGAAGTCCGTGGCGACGATCGCCGGGAGGCCCCAGGGAGGCCAGCCCCCTTTTTTTCTCCCCGAAGGGCTGTGACCTGCGGAAATGGTCAAGGTGACGCAAGATCAGACCCGTGTGATCGGGTCCGCGATCAACGCGGTGATACGTGATCGGATCCGGGATCTGCGGGACCGGGCCGGCCTCGGCCGCGACGAGCTCGCCGCGCGGGCCCGGGAGTACGGGGCGCCGGAGTCGTTCACCGCGAACGTGGTCGGCTTCCTCGAGCGCGGCCGCCGTGGCCTGACGCTGGAGGAGCTGCTGGCGCTCGCTGGCGCGCTCGAGGTCACGCCGTTGGAGTTGCTCGGCGACCAGGCGGCGGTGCTGGTCGGCGAGGGCCAGGTCGACGCGCCGGTGTGCCCGAGCTGCGGCGGCGAGGCCGGCCAGCTCGAAGCCACGCTCCGCGGCGACGTCGCCAAGCTCGGCGATCTGGGGCCGTTGGAGGACACGCTGACGAAGACGGCGATCCGGCTGGCCGCCGAGATCGACGGGCTGCGCGGCGACGGGATCAAGGAGCTGCCGCGGCTGACCCGGGAGTTGCGCTCGGCGGTGGAGCAGGTCCTGACCGGGCGGCGCGCGGCCCCGGATCCGGACGACGAGGACGACGACCTTGACGATCTCGGCTCCCCCGATTGACCAGGCGTACGCCGAGAAGGTCCGGGAGGTCTACGGGCTGACCTGCCTGCCCCGCTGGGGCACCCGCCGCAACTTCGACCGCCCGACCCTCGGCGGGAAAGCGGCGAAGGTCTCCAAGGCCCTCGGCTCGCCGTACATGCCATGGCAGCGGTACACCGCCGACATCGGCCTGGAGATCGACCTCGACACCGGCCTGCTGGCGTACCGGGGTGTGGACCTCACGGTGCCGAGGCAGTCGGGCAAGACCACCACCGTCCTGTCGGTCGCGGTGCACCGGGGCAACGCGTGGACACGGCAGCGGATCCTCTACGGCGCGCAGACCGGCACCGCCGCCCGAGAGAAGTGGGAGGACGAGCACCTTCCAGCCTTGGAATCGGCCAAGGCGTTCCGGGGCAAGTACCGGGTCCGTAAGGCCAACGGCCGCGAGGCCATCCTCTGGGGCAAGACCCGCTCGATCCACACCCTGACCACCAACCGGGAGCTGTCCGGCCACGGCAAGGTCCTCGACCTGGCGCTGCTCGACGAGTACTTCGGGCAGGTCGACTACCGCCTGGACCAGGCCACCGGCCCGGCGATGATCACCCGCCTGAACGCGCAGAAGTGGCGGCTGTCCACGGCCGGCACCAGCCGGTCCGTGCCGTTCAACGCGATGCGCGCCCGCGGCCGCGCCGCCGTCGAGCAGGGCCGGCAGAGCAAGATCGCGTTCCTGGACTGGTGCGCGCTGCCGGGCATGGACCGCACCGACCCGGCCGTCTGGCGGACGTGCATGCCGGCGCTGTGCCCGGCCCCGGTCCGCGGCGTCTGCCGCTGCTCCACCGAGTGGCGACACACCATCACCGAGGACGCGGTCTTCGCCGAGCTGGAGTCGATGGCCGCCGACCTGGCGGAGTTCGACCGGGCGTACCTGAACATCGCCCGCGAGGACGGGGAGGTCGACCGGGACCCGAACGTGCCCACCCCGGAGGAGTGGGAGCTGCTCGGCGACGCGGAGAGCGTCGGCACTGACGTCGTCGCGATCGCGATCGACATCACCCCCAAGCGCGACCACGCCGTCATCGTCGGCGCTGGTTTCGATCCGCTCGGCCTGCCGCGGATCGTGGTACTCGAGTACGGCGAGGGCACCGGCTGGCTGCGGGAAAGCATCGAGAAATGGCACGCCAAGCTGCGGCCGGTCGCCTGGACGCTCGATGAGAAGTCGCCGGCGGCGACGCTGGTCCTGCCGATGGACCGCGCGGGCATCCCCCGGATGAAGGAACGCAAGGAGGACTGGGAGCGGGGCCACCTGTGGATCCCCACCGTCCCCCAGTACGGGGCCGCGTGCGGCGACTTCACCGACACCGTCCGGCAGGGCCAGCTGGTGCACCTCGACCAACCGGAACTCACCGTCGCGATCGACGGCGCCGCCAGCCGCCCGATCGGCGACGGGCTCTGGGCGTGGGGCCGCAAGATCGCCTCGGCGGACATCTCTCCGCTCGTCGGCGCGTCCCTCGCACTCGCCGCGCTGCTGCGCTTCCAGGACCTGGCCACCCGGGCGCAGATCGCCGTGGCGGCCGCAGCCAGCACCCCGCCGCCGACCGGCGACATGTACCGCCCTGCCGGGCGGCTGACGATCTGAGGAGGGCCGATGCGTATCACCGTGACGCTTCCGACCGTGCATGCTCCGACGCTGGTGTCCAACGCGCTCGGCGTTGCCGGGCTGCTCGGCCTGGCCGTCGCCATCGGTGCTCTCGCCGGCGACTGGTGGTGGTCCATGCTGGTCGGTTCGGTGGTGGCGATCGCGCTGTCCTGGGTTGCGAACACCCACGCCCGGGCCGGGTCGGCGCCGGCGCTCGCCAGCGACGACGCGGCGCCCCGGCCTTCGAGGTCGGCGTGAGGTCCTGGCTGTTCCCCGCCCCGGCCCCGGCCGCGCCGCGGACGGTGGAGGCGACGCCGCAGCAGGTGATCGCCACCGGCGCGGCCGGCGCCGCGTACGGCGGTGATGGCGTGGACGGAGAGCGGGGCTGGCGGCGGGCGGGGACCGGCGGGCACCGGGAGGTGCCGTGGTGGACCATCGAGAAGGCCCGGATCTACTCCGTGGCCGCGTACCGGTCCAACCCGATGGCCCGGGCCATCATCGACACGTACACCGCGTTCTGCGTCGGCGACTCCGGTGTCTCCTACCAGGCGACCAACCCGGATGTCGCTGTGGTGGTCGACCAGTTCTGGAACGACCCCCGCGTGCAGCTGGGCGCTCTGCAGGACCGGATGCTGCGCGATCACCTGCTCATGGGTGAGACGGCGCTGCAGTTGCTCGTCGGCCGCATGTCCGGCGTGACGCGGATCCGACCGCTGCCGGTGTCGCAGATCAGCGACGTCCGCCTGGCCGGGGGGAACCCGCTCTGGCCGGCCGAGCTCGTCCTCGGCGACGGCGCCGGCGACGGCACCACGCTCACCGTCGCCGGCGTGAACGACCTGACCGCGCTGCGGGATGGCGAGGTCATGTGGTGGCGGTCCTGGATGGCGCTGCTCGACGACGTGCGCGGCGACCCGTTCCTGTCGCCGGTCCTGGACCACCTCGACTCCTACGACCAGGTGATCTCCAACCTGATCGACCGCACCGCCCTGGCCCGCTACCTGGTCTGGGACGTCACCATCGACGGCAGCCAGGAAGACGTCGACAAGTTCGTGGCCGCGCGGGGCGGGACGCACGTACCGCCGTCCGGGTCGGTCGAGGTCCACAACGAGAAGGTGACGTGGGAGTCGAAGACCGCGGAGACTCGCGCGGAAGAGGACTCCATCGCCAGCAAGAACGTGCTCACCCTCGTCGCCGGCGGCGCGGGGCTGGCGAAGACATGGCTGGCCGAGCCGGACGGCGCGAACCGAGCCACGGCGCTGACGATGGCCGAGCCGGTGCGCCGCCGCGTCGGCGGGGTGCAAAGGCTGTGGCTGTCCTACCAGACCGAGCTGTGCCGGTACGCCGTGGACCAGGCGGTGGCCGCCCGCCGGCTGCCGCAGCTGGTGACCGCGCGGGACCCGCGTACGGGCCGGGAGTACCCGATCCCGGCGTCGCAGTCGGTCACCGTCACCGGCCCGTCGATCTCCGCTTCAGACGCGGAGTTCACGGCCAAGATCCTGCTCAACCTCTCCACCGGTCTGGAGAAGCTCGTCAAGAGCCGGGTGCTCACCGCCGAGGCGGCGCGGATCGCCGCGCGCAAGGCGTGGGAGGACTACATGGGCATCCCGTACACCGCCGAGCTGGACTCGCCGGACGCCAACCCTGACGACGTCGCCCAGGCCGTCGACGACGCCCATCCGGGCGGCACCCCACCCATTGTGTAACCCCCTGGAGGTTGTCATGTCCCTGACCCGTGACGAGGCCGCGCAGGCCCTCGGTATGAAGCGCCGCGAGATCCTCGCGGTGGACCGCGTCGACGGCGGGTACGCCATCACCACCCACGACGGTCAGCGCACCCTGGTCAACCAGCGCGGCACGATCGTGGCCACCGGCGACATCCTCGACCCCGCCGGCGCGCCGCCTGCTCCCCAGACCCCGCCGCCGGCGGACCCCGACGGGTCGGACACGCCGCCGGCTGCCGTGCCGGATGGCAACGCCGCCGACGTGCTCGCCTGGGTGGGCGGCGACGTCGACCGGGCCCGCACCGCGGCGTCGGCCGAGCAGGGCCGGGAACGGCCGCGGACCGGGCTGCTCGCCGAGCTGGACAAGCTCATCAAGGCCGCGGACTCCGACAGCTGATGGTCGACGAGCCCGACCCGGCCCCGCCGGTGCACACCCTGGGACCGCAGCGGTGCCTGGTCTGCGCGGCGGACGGCCAGCCGGACCGGGTCCGCGAGGTCGAACACGCACCACCGCCAGCGGCCCCGCAGCCGCGGCGGACCACCGAGGCGACCGCGCCGGTGCCGGCCGTGTCGTGCATGGTGTGCCTCGACATCCCCGACGATGTCGCCGCCGCCCTGGCGGTGCCCGGGGGGCTGCCGGCCGGCGAGCTGCACGTCACCCTCGCCTACCTCGGCAAGACGCTGACCGACGAGCAGCGGGCGCAGGTCGCCGACATCGTCGGCCAGGTCGCCGCCGTCCACCCGCCGCTGGCCGGCCAGCTCGGCGGCATCGGGCAGTTCCCGCCCGGCGAGGACGGCGTGCCGGTGTGGGCGCCGGTGGACGTGCCCGGCCTGGCCGAGCTCCGCCACGACCTGGTGGCCCGACTGGCCACCGCCGGGCTGCCCGTCGACGGCGAGCGGGGCTACACCCCGCACATGACCCTGACCTACCTCGCCGCCGGCGACACCCCGCCGCCGCCCGTGCCGCCAACCCCGGTCGCGTTCGACGCGCTCACCTGGACCCGGGGCCCGGACTGGACGGCGGTGCCGCTCGCCGCCGCGGCGGCGGACTCGAGGAAGGAGACCAGCGTGACGACGGAGAGCACCGACCGGGTGCCCGGCCGCGTGATCGAAGCCAAGGGCGTCGACCCCGCCGGCGGCCGGATCTTCCGCGTCCGGATCATCCAGGCCGGCGAGTCCCGCAACAAGCGCCGCTACCCGCAGCCGGTGCTGGCCGCGGCCGCCCGCCTGTACGAGGGCGCGAAGGCCTACGACCACCACCGCACCGAGGAAGAGCTGCGCAGCTCGACGATCACCGGGCTGGTCGGCTCCTACCGCGACGTGACCGTGGAGGCCGACGGCCTCTACGCCGACCTGCATCTGCTGCCTGGCGCCACGCACGCCGCGCAGGCTCTCGACGCGGCCCTGCAGGCGCAGGAGGCGGGACTGGAGCCGCTCGTCGGGATCTCCCACGACGTGCTGGCCACCTGGGCGCCGCCGACTACCGAGGGCGGGACCCGGGTGGAGGAGGCCACCGCGATCGTGCGGGTCTTCTCCGCCGACATCGTCGCCGATCCGGCCGCTGGGGGCCGGGCCACCCGCATGGTGGCCGGCGGCATCGACACCACCGACAACCAGCCGGCGGGCAGGGCGCCCGACGGAGAGAGCAAGGAGTCTCACGTGACCGCACCACTGGACACGGCTGCCGTGCTCGCCGCGCTCAAGGACGCCAGCGACGAGCAGCTCGCCGCGGCCGGCCTGAGCAAGGCTGCCCCGCCCGGCGACACCGGCGCGGGTACGGCTGCCACCGGCGAGGCCGGCGGCGGCACCGCAACCACCGCAGGGGCGACGGAGAGCACGCAGCGCACCCTGGAAGCCACCACCCCGAAGACCTCGTTCCTCGGCCAGCTGATGATCCGCACCAAGGTCGAGGGCGCCGGCCTGCCGATCGCCGTGGTCGAGTCGGTGACCGCCACCCTGCCCGACCAGGTCACCGAGAGCGCCGTCGACGCGCAGATCGCCGCGATCAAGGGCGGCCTGGCCATCGTCGAGCGCGCCGGTCTGGTCGGCGCGCCGACCCTCGGCGGCGCGACGGTCACCAAGGAGTCCCGCGAGAAGAAGTCGGCCGCCCTGGACGCGTTCTTCGACGGCGACTACCACAAGGGCTACCGGTCCTTCCGGGAGGCCTGGGCGGACGTCACCGGGTACCGGCCGCAGGCCTGGGGCGAGGACGTCAACCGCAAGATCCTCCGGGAGTGCTTCGGTAGCGGCTTCGACTCCGACCTGGCCGGGGCGGCGCGCGGCACCGAGTCCCTGACGTCGGGCAGCTGGGCGGAGGTCCTCGGCGACTCCATCACCCGGCGGATGATCAAGCTGTACGACCAGCCGTCGCTGCAGAGCTGGCGCAAGGTCGTCTCGGACGTGGTGCCGGTCTCGGACTTCCGCCAGCAGAAGCGCACCCGCATCGGCGGGTACGGCACCCTGCCGGTCGTCGCCGAGGGCGCGAGCTACCTGCCGCTGACCAGCCCCACCGACGAAGAAGCGCTCTACGCGGTGATCAAGCGTGGTGGCACCGAGGACCTCACCCTCGAAACCATCGCCAACGACGACATCGGCGCGGTGCGCAACATCCCCCGGCTGCTCGGTCTCGCGGCGGCCATCACGCTGTACCGGTTCGTCTGGGACATCCTGGCCACGAACGTGGTCTGCTCCTACGACACCGTCGCGCTGTTCGCGGCTGGGCACAACAACACCGACAACCCGGCCCTGCTGGGCCCCGGGACGTTGTCGGCGGCCCGGGCGAAGATGCGCAAGCAGGCCGCCTACGGCAACGCCGCCAACATCCTGTCCCTGACCCCGAAGACGCTGGTCGTGCCCAGCGCCTTGGAGGAGCTCGCGTTCCAGCTGTGCACCTCGGCCGTGGCGATCACCGCCGGGAGTGATGCCACCGTGCCGAACATGCACCGCGGCCTGGACTACGAGGTCCTGGACTACGTGGCCGACGTCAACGACTGGTTCCTGGTGGCCGACCCGAACATGTGCCCGACGATCGAGGTCGGCTTCTACCAGGGCCGGGAGCGGCCGGAGCTGTTCACGCAGGCCGACGCGAACACCGGCAGCATGTTCAACGCGGACAAGTACACGTACAAGATCCGCCACACCTACAGCGGTACCCCGCTGGAGCACCGCGGTTTCTACCGCGGCGCTAACGCCTGACGGTCACGGTAGGGCCGGGTCCCGTACGGGGGGACGGGACCCGGCCCACGCACTGTGCCACAGACCACCGCCACGGCTGAAGAGGTGATGAGGCAATGAGCATGCCCGCGACCGCGTCCGCGTTGACCGGCGCCAACCAGGCCGTCTCGGCCAGTCCCGCGACGTACCAGGGCTACACGCTGCGGGAGACCGCGGGCACCGCGGCCGCCGCGACGGTGCGGATCTGGGACAACCCGGCAGCCGCATCCGGCGCCCTGCTCGACGTCGTCGAGCTGCCCGCCAACGGATCCGCGCAGGCCTTCTACCCCGGCGGGATCCGCGCCCACAGGGGCATCTACGTGGAGGTCGTCGCCGGGACCGTCGAGGGCTCGGTCCGGATCGCCTGATGGGCGCCCTGACCCGCGTCGCCGGCACCGCCGCGGCGACGCTGACCCACGCGTTCGCCGGCCCCGCCGAGGAACCGGCCACCGTCGACGGGGCAGTGACGGTCACCGGCACCGACCCTGACGGCGATCTGGTCTTCACCGGCACCGCCACGGCGGCCGCCGCCGGCGGCGGCTACGAGTTCACGATGCCGGCGCAGACGCAGCTGGGCCTGATCGACGTCACCTGGTCGGGCACCGTCGGCGGCACGCTGCTGATCGAGCGGGACCTGGTGGAGATCGTCGGCGGGTTCCTGTTCACCCTGCGGCAGGGCCGCGACTCCGACGAGACGCTGCAGAACACGGACAAGTACCCGACGGCGGACCTGCTGCGGGCCCGGACCGAGGTCGAGCAGGAGTGCGAGTGGATCTGCGACCAGGCGTGGGTGCCCCGCTACCGGCGCGTGGTTCTGGACGGCACTGGCATCGTCGACCTGGTCCTGCCCACCGGCGGTGACCTGTGGCGGGCCGGCACCCTGATGCGCGGCGTCCGCACGGTGCGGACTGCGTCGATCGCCGCCCGGCCGGGGCAGACCCCGGTGCCGCTGACCGGCGCGCAGCTGGCCGCGCTCGCGGTCCGCCCGGATGGCACGCTGCGCCGCACCGACGACGGGGTGTGGACCGCCGGCGACGGCAACGTGGTCCTGGAGTACGAGTACGGCGCCGACGCCGCCCCGGCCGACCTGGTCCGCGCCGCGCTGACCCGCTTCCGGGACCGGCTCAACTTCGACAAGCGGCAGATCCCGGACCGGGCGGTGTCCTTCACGATCGCGGAGGCGGGCACGTACCGGCTGAGCCTGCCCGATGCGTACCGCACCGGTATCCCGGAGGTCGACGCCGCCTACGGCCGCTATTCCCGGCGGGTGTCGGACAGCAGCGGCCCGGGCGGCCGGGCCGCGCCGGCCAGCCGCAGCATCGACTACGACCCGCAGTACGGGTCGATCTTCCACGGCGGCCGCCGATGACCACCACGGAGGCGCTGCGCTGTAAGAAGGCGCTGTTCGACCGGCTGGACGCGCAGACCGGGCGGGGCCTGCCCCTGGCCGGTCTGCAGATGGCCTACGCCTGGCCGGGACGCAACCCGGAGGCTGAGTGCGTCTACGGGGGCGGGGTGCGCTTCACCCGCACCTCAGCGGGGCACGACGGGCGCGCCGAGTTGTGGCTGGAGACCGCCACGATCGGCCTGTACGTGCGGGTGCGGCGGCCGGGCGCGCAGGTCGAGGAGACCGACGCCCGGGCCACGGAGATCGGTGGGGTCATCGAGACGCTGCTCGCCGAGCGGCCGGAGCTGGCCGGCGGATACACGTACCTGCAGATGTCCAGCGGCAGCGCCGACTACTACGTCGACGACGACGCGGTGACGTCGATCCTGGCCTGCCAGGCGACCTGCCAGTACTACCTCGACTGATCCAAGGGAGGATCCTGTGGCGACAGTGGGTGTGGGGGTGATCGGCCGCGGCGCGAACGTCAGCGACCTGTCCCCGAACGCGGCCAGCTCGGGCGGGGACAAGGTCACCGCCGGCCGCGACGTGTGGCTGTTCTGGGAGAACACCTCCGGTGCGCCGATCACCGTGACGGTGGCGACGCCGGGCACCGTGCGCGGGCTGGCGATCGCGGACCTGGACATCGTCGTCCCGGCCGGCGGGTACGCGGTGCGCGGCCCGTGGCCGGCCGACGTGTTCGGCGACGCGGCTGGCCTGGTCTCCCTGACCTACTCGACGGAGGTCGGGCTGTCCTTCGGCGCGTGGAAGGTCGGTGCGTGATGGCCCGACACAAGCCAACCGAGGCCGACGCGGCGCCCGCCGGCGACACGGTCCCGGAGGGCCCGGTGAGCACCGAGCCGGGCTGCACGCACCCGAACTGTGTGCTGGAGCACCCCCACGCCGGGCCGGCTGTCCTCACCACGCAGACCCCGCCGCCGGGCGACGAGCACGACCAGGCGGCACAGCGGGTGGTCGACGCGCAGGCCGCCCTGGAAGCCGCCCGCGCGGCCGCGGCCGCGCAGCTGCCCGGCGCCGCGCACGTCATCGCCACCGAGGCGCTGTACGTGCCGGGTGGGGCGCGGGCGCACCTGCCCGGCGACCGGGTGCCGGTCGGCAACGTGGCCCGCAACGGCTGGGAGCACGGGGTCCGGCCGCCGCGCGACGGGGAGTAGCCGCCGGTGCCGGTCGAGCTGGTCCGGGTCTGGGTCGACCCGGTCGAAGTGCAGCGCCTCGGCGACAGCGTCGAGGCGTCCGAGGCCACCCGGGAGGCCGGACGCGGGATCGCCCGGCTGGCCGGGTCGCTGGCGCCGCATCGCACCGGCGAAGGGGCGGCGTCGATCGACGCGTGGCCGGGCGTCGGCCCGGGCGGCCCGCACACGGACGTGTCGTGGGACCAGGACCACTTCTACATGTCGTTCCACGACGGCGGCACCAAGGACCTGCCAGCGCGGCACTTCATGCAAGCCGCGCTGGACCGCTACGTGTACCTGTGAGAGAGGAGTTGCGCGATGCCGCAACGACACAAGGGCCAGCTGGCGCTGGGGCCGGGGATGCTTCGGCTCGCCCCGCTCGGCTCGCCGGAGCCGGCCGACCTGATCACGCCGTGGGACGCGGCGTGGTCGGAGATGGGCTACACCGTCGAGGGCAGCAAGTTCTCGTACGAGATCGAGACGGGCACGGTGGTGCCGGCCGAGGAGATCGACCCGATCCACGTGGCGGTCAACGGCCGTAACCTCAAGGTGGCGTTCGCGCTGCTGCAGCTGACCGCCGGCAACCTCAAGATCGCGATGAACGGCGGCACCATCACCGTCGGCGACGGGATCGTGACCTTCGAGCCGCACGCCCCGGGCGAGGAGGTGCGGGTGATGCTCGGCTTCGAGGCCGAGGACGGCACCGAGCGGTGGGTGTGGCGCGAGTGCCTGCAGGGCGGCAACGTCGAGCTGGAGCGTAAGAAGGGCAGCGAGGCCGCCAAGCTCGGCACCGAGTTCCTTCTCGCCAAGCCCGACGCGGGCACCCTGCCGTTCAAGGCGATCCTCGCCGCGCCGGCACGGGCGTGACGCCGATGAGTAGGGAGTACACCTCGGCGTCGCGGCGCGCCGCCGCCGCGGCCCCGCCGGTCGACGACCCGACCGGCCTGCTCGCCTGGGTGGGCACCAGCACGGTGCGGGCACGCCAGGCCCTGGCGCTGATCGAGTCCGCGCCGCCGCCGGCCGACCCCGGCGAGGATGTGCCGGCGGCCGAGCTGAGCCGCGGGCAGATGGTCGGGCGGCTGCTCGACGTCTTCCCGTCGTTCACCCTCGACGGGGAGACGTTCCGGGTCATGGGTGAGATGCAGCTGCTCGACCTGTGCGAGCTGCTCAAGCTCACCAAGCGTGGGGTCAAGACCGTCGACCCGTCCGCCGTCTCCGCCCTGGCGGACTTCTTCTCCGGCGCGCTCGGCCTGGAGGAGTACGAGCGGTTCCGCACCTTCGTCCGGGAGCACGCGATCGACCAGGACGTCCTCAACGACGTCATGGAAGGGATCGTGGAGGACCTCACCGACCGCCCTACGTCACGGCCCTCTCCGTCTGCGAGTGGGCCGTTGACCACTGGGGCTGGGTCGAAGCACGTCTCGCTGTCTGGGCCGCAGCGGGGGGTGGTGCTGCAGCCGACCCCGACGCCGCCGGACTTCGCCGCGATGACACCGGAGGAGTTCGCGGGCTGGCATTCAGCCCAGACCCGGGGTGTGACCTCCTTCGGATGAGCCCACGGGCGGCGCTGCCGCTGCTGCAGGGCCTGTGTGACGAGTGGATGGCCCGCGGGCAGATGCTGTCCGCGCTGGGCGGCAGCCACGACCCGCTCGGTGAGGCCCTCACCGAGCCCGCCGGCGACACCGGCGAGGCCGGGGAAGCGGCGGCGTCACGGGCGCAGCGGCGCCGCGCTGAGGTGGCCGCGTTCGCGGCCGCCGTCCAGTAACCAACAAAAAGAGGGGGGTGATCCGGGGTGGCACGAGTCATCGGAGAGGGGCTGATCCGGGTCCGCCCCGACACCGGCGGGTTCGGCGGGCAGACCGAACGCGAGCTGACCAGCAGCCTGCAGCGGGTGGTGTCGCGGCTGGAGGGGGTGCTGTCGCGGCTGGAGGCGACCGCGACCCGCTCCGGTGAGCGGTCCGGCCGGAACTTCGCCGGCGGCGTCGAGCGCGGCGCCAACCGGATCCGCACCATCCTGCAGGCCGCGTTCGCGGTCGGCGGGGTGGTCGCGTTCGGTGGCGGCCTGGCGTACGCGGGGGCGCAGGCCTTCGCCCTGGCGGCCGCGGTGTCCCGGGCCGGTGGGTCGGTCCTGGCGCTGCCGGCGGCGATGGCCGCGGCCGCCGTGTCCGTCGGGGTCCTGGCGATGGCCACCGCGCACCTGACCGACGCGCTGTCCGACTCCGCCGGCGGCAGCGGCGGCGGTGGGGCGGCCGCCGCCCGGGCGGCGATGCGCGCCTACGAGGCGGGGCAGCGGCGCATCGCCGACGCCCAGCGGGACCTGACCCGCGCCACCCGCGACCTCAACGATGCCCGCCGGGAGGAGGCCGAGCGGATCGCCGCCCTCGCCGGGGACGTCGAGGGTGCCGCGCTGGCCGAGGAGCGGGCCAAGCTCAACGTCGAGCAGGCCGAGCGGGAACTCGCCGAGGCGCGGGCCGCAGCGGCCAAGGGTGAGGCAGGCGCCGCCGACCGGGTCCGCGAGGCCGAGCTGGCGCTGCGGGAGCAGCAGCACGCGGCGCGGGAGGCCACCGCCCGGCACGCCGAGCTCGCCGCCGAGCAGCAGCAGGCCGCGCGGGTCGGCGTCGAGGGCAGCCGCCAGGTCCAGGACGCGCTGCAGCGGCAAGCCGACGCGGCCCACGGCGTGGAGCAGGCCCGCAAGGACGCCGCCGACGCCGAGCAGGAGGCCGCCACCAAGGCTGCCGGCGCGATCTCCAAGCAACAGGAGGCGTACGCGAAGCTCGCCCCCTCCGCGCGGTCCCTCGTCGACACGCTGCGGCGGATCGCCCCGGCGTGGCAGGACGTGCAGCGCCACGTGCAGCAGCGGGTGTGGGCGGGCGTCGCCGGGCAGGTCGACTCGCTGTCGCGCACCTACCTGCCGGTGGCCACCAACCGGCTCGGCCAGTTCGGCGACGCGTGGAACCGGGCGATCCGCGAGTCCCTCGGGGTCGCCCAGTCCGCCCAGTCGGTGCGGGACGTCGACACCACCCTCGGCAACGCCGCGGTCGCCGGGGACCGGCTCGCCCAGGCGGTCGCCCCGTTCGTGTCCGCGCTGATCAGCATCGGCGCGGTCGGCTCCACCGTGCTGCCCGAACTCGGCGGCGGCGTACTGAACCTGGCGGAGCGCTTCGAGCGGTGGGTGGCCGCGGCCCGCGAGTCAGGCCAGCTGGAGCAGTGGCTACGCGGCGGCCTGGAGGCACTGCGGCAGCTCGGCGCGATCGGCGCCAACGTGGTCGGCATCGTCGTGGCGATCCTGCGCGGCGGCGGCGCCGACGCCGGCGGGGACATGCTCGCCGGCCTCGAAGCCGGCACCCGCCGCCTGCGCGAGTTCCTCAACTCCGCCGAAGGGCAGGAGCGGATCTCCACCGTCCTCACCACGATCCGCGACGTCGGCACCTCCCTGATCCAGACCCTGCCGGACCTGGTCGACAACGCCGCCAAGCTCGGCCCGGTGCTGGCCGACGCCGCGAAGGAAGGCGGCAGCGTCCACGACGCGTTCATCCTGACCGATGAGATCGTCGGGTTCCTCGCCGACCACGTCGACCTGCTCGCCGACGCGCTGCCGGTCCTGATCGGCCTGTGGGTCGCCTCCCGGGTCGCGCAGACCGGCGCGAACATCGCCGCCGTGGCGTCGCTACCGATCCGCGCGGCCGAGGCAGCCGCCACGTTCGGGCTGCGCTCCGCGCTCACCGCGCACACCGCGGCGCTGACCGCCAACACCGGGGCCACCCGGGCGGCGACCGGCGCCGCAGCCGCCGAGACCGCGGCCACCAACGGCGGGATCCTGGCCAAGCTGCGCAACGTCACCGCGACGGTCGCCAGCCGCGCGGCCGCGATCGCCGCGAACGTCGCCACCAAGACGTGGGCGGTCGGGCAGTGGCTGCTCAACGCCGCGCTGACCGCCAACCCGATCGGGTTGATCATCCTCGCCATCGTCGCCCTGGTCGCCGCGGTGGTGCTCGCCTACCGGAACTCGGAGACGTTCCGCAACATCGTCCAGGCGGCGCTGCGCATGGTCGCGGACGCCGGCAAGTGGATGTGGGAGAAGGCCCTCAAGCCTGCGTTCGACGGGATCGTCGTCGCCGTCCGGTGGGTCGCGTCGATCATCACCTGGTGGTACCAGAACATCGTCAAGCCGTACTTCACCCTGGTCATGAACGTGGCGAAGTGGCTGTGGCAACAGGTCCAGAACTCCTTCAACGGCTGGAAGTTGATCTTTGATCGGGTGCGTGGCTGGATCGGCGGCGTCAAGGACTTCGTCGTCGACCGGTTCACCTCCATCGTGAGCTTCGTCAAGGGCTTGCCGGGCCGGATCTCGTCCGCGGCCCGCGGCATGTTCGACGGGGTGGTCGCGACCGCGAAGGGCGGCATCAACAAGCTGATCGACGCCTGGAACCGGCTGGACTTCTGGATCGACATCCGGGTGCCCGACTGGGTACCCGGCATCGGCGGGAAGGGCTTCCACGTCGACGACATCATCCCGGACATCCCCCGCCTCGCCGACGGTGGCGTGGCGCGGGCCCGCCCGGGCGGCATCCTCGCGCAGATCGCCGAGGGCGGGCAGGACGAGGTCGTGGCGCCGCTGTCCACCCTCGCCGCGATGATCGTCGCGGCCGTCCGCGAGGCACTCGGCGATCGGGCCGGCACGACCATCGAGAAGGTAGAGGTGCGCGGCTACACCGACCGGTTCAGCCTGTCGCAGGTGATGGACGAACTCGCACTGGCCGGAGCGCACTGATGCCCCTGCAGGAAGGGCAGGCGCAGCTGCGGGACCTGGTCGTCGGACCCGGCACCCCCTACCGGTGGGCCACCCTGTTCAACCCGATGAGCCGCAACGTGCGGGCCAATCAGGGCGGCGAACGGCCGTGGGCAGACGGCTCCTGGTCCGGCGCCGAGTGGGCCGAGCAGATCGCCATCCCGATGCGACTGATCGTGCACGCGTCCGGCCAGGCCGAGTGGATGCGCCTGCACCAGCAGCTGCTCGCCGCGTTCGCCCCGTCACACCAGGACCTGCCGCTGACCTTCTGCATCGGCGGGGTCGAGTACGTGATGTTCGGGCGGCCGCGGATGGTCGAGCCGCAGTCCCGCCACCTCGACGGGCACGGCTACACCAACACGGCATTCATCGCCCTCGACCCCACCGTGTACTCGGGTGCCGAGCACCAGGTGGTGCTCGGGCTGCCGTCCACCACCGGCGGGCTGACGCTGCCGCTGACCGTCCCGGTCACCATCGACGCCACGGTGACCTCCGGTCGCCAGATGATCAGCAATGCTGGCACGAAGACCACCGGGCTGACCCTGCGGGTCAACGGGCCCGTGGTCGAGCCGCGGGTGTCGGTGCTGACCCCGGACGGCACGGCGATCGTGCGGGTGTGGCTGACCCTGACCGCCGGGCAGTGGCTGGACATCGACACCGCCAGCAGGACCGTCTACCTCAACGGCACCGCATCCCGCCGCGGGCTCACCACGGCCGAGGGCGCCGGCTGGCCCGTCCTGCCGACCGGCGCGTGGGAGGTCGCGTTCGACTCACCCAGCTACGACCCGGACGCGCGGCTGACCGTGTCCTGGCGCGACGCATGGCACTGATGGAGGCATGGCATGGCTGACCCTTTGTGGATCAACGCGAGCGGTGGTGCGCCCGCCTACAGCGCGAACGAAATGCGCCAGGCGATGGCCCTGGCCTTGATGTACGGGGGCCGCACCCTGGGTGCCCGGCAGGGTGTCCGGCCGGGCGGCACGCAGCTGCAGGTGTCGCTCGCCGGGTCGACGATCACCGTGCAGCCCGGGGTGGCGTGCATCGACCCGGGCCTGACCAGCCCGCAGGGCCCCTACTGGGTGGCCATCCCGGTCGCCGAGACGCACACCCTCGCCGCCGCCGACGCGACCAACCCGCGCAAGGACATCATCCAGCTGCGGGTCTACGACCACGACGAAGATCTGTCGGGGCTGCGGCTGGCCCGCACCGAGTACAAGGTTGGCGTAGCCGGCCCAACGCCGGCGGAGCCCGGTGTGGATGCTGGGGCGTTCCGGCTGGCGATGTTCGACGTGCCGCGTTCGGGGGGCGGGGCGGCCGCGGTGACCGACCGGCGGCCGTTCACGGTCGCCTCGGGTGGGACGCTGCCGGTGCGCAGCGAGGCCGAGCGAGACGCCCTGGCCGCGCACCCGGGCATGCGGGTGTTCCGGCTCGACGTGGACCGTGAGGAGGTGTACCACGGCAACGGCCGCTGGTGGGAAGCTACGCCGCTGTTCGTCTACAAGCCGTCGACGACGGCCCGGACATCGCAGACGGCCGTCGCAGACGACCCCCACCTGACCCTGCCGGCACAGGCTAACGCCATCTATCTGATGGAGTGCGTGCTCGGTGTCGACGGCGCGGCGGCCGGTGACCTGAAGGTGGCCTGGTCCGTGCCGGCCGGCGCATTCATGAACCGGGCCACAGACGGCCCGGCGCCGAGCGCCACCGACCGGGACAACCTGACCGTGACCCGTCGCATCAACGGGTCCGCCACGGAGCTGACCTACGGGCTGGTCGGGGCCGGGGCCGCCACGAACGTGGAAGAGCGGGCCGTGCTGGTCACCAGCGGCACAGCGGGCAGCGTAACGCTGAGGTGGGCGCAGGCGACAAGCAGCACCACCGCCACGCAACTGACGGCGAACAACGCCTTCCTGACCCTCACGAGGGTGGGATGACTGTCGTCACCTGGCTCGGCTGTGACCTGGTCACCGGCCGGATCGTGGAGGAACTGCCGGACCTGGTCCCGTCCGGCGCGATCGGGCACCGGCTCGCCGCCTACACCTCCGCGGCGTTCAATCTGCCCATCGCCCTGGGCGGGCATGGTGCACCGCCGCGCGGGTGGGAGGCTGCCACCGAGCCAGGCCGGTCGATGATCGTCGCGGTGCTGAACGACGTGCCGGTCTGGGCCGGGATCGTGCTGCCCCAGGAAGGCGGCACCGAGGCCACCGTCGATCTCGCCTGCGTATCCCTCGAGGGATACCTCGACCGCCGGTACGTCCGCGACCACGAGTTCGTCCAGGCCGACGAGGCACTCATCGCCGGGTCACTGGTCGACGACGCCAACATCGAAGGCATCGGGTTCGTGGTTGATGCCCCCGACACCGGCACCCTGCGCGACCGCACCTACCGCGACCAGGACGACGCCACCGTCTACTCGCGGCTACGGGAGCTCATGGGAGTGATCGACGGGCCAGAGTGGACAGTGGCTGTGGACTGGTCCGACGCCACCCAGACGGCGGTCACCAAGATCCTGCGGGTCCGCAAGCGGATCGGATACACCAGCAGCACCCCGAACGCCGTGTTCGCCACCGGCAGCGCGAGCGCCGTGGTGTCGTCGATCGGGGCGAGCGAGGCCCGCTACCGCTACCGGGCGGACTACTCATCCGGCAAGGGCGCCAACCACATCGTCGCCACCAGCTCGGGTGAGGGCGAGTCCCGGCCGCAGTCGGCGCCCGCCCGCGATGAGGCGCTGCTGGCCGCCGGCTGGCCACGATACGAGCACCGGTTCAGCCCCTCCTCAAGCGTCACCGACGTCGCGACGCTCGACGCGCACGCCCAGCAGGCGCTGCGCTACATGGCCCGCGGCGCCCGCACCCTGACCATCACCGCCCGCGCGGACGCCTACCCGCGCCTCGGCATCGACTGGAACACCGGCGACGACATCGGCCACGACCTGACCGGCCACCGCCACCCGCAAGGGCTCCGCGGCGTCGCCCGGGCTATCGGCTGGGACCTCGATCCGCAGACCGGCATCGTGGCCCCGATCCTGCTCACCCCTGGAGAGGACGTGATCTCGTGATCCCCTCAGACCAGAGTCCCGCCGGAACCGACTGGATCAGTCGCCGGCTCACCGCGCTGGAGGGGCTGGTGCGGGAGTTGCAGGCCGGCCGGCGGCTGGAAGCGGCGACGATCGGCGCCGGCGGCCTGCGCGTCAAGGGCGGCGACATCACCGTCCTGGACGGCGGTGACATCGCCATCGAGGGCGGCGGGTCGGTCACCGTTGACGGCGGCGACATCACTGTCATCGACGCCGCCGGCAACATCATCGGCCAGATCGGCGACCTCGGTAACGGGAAGCGCGGGTTCATCCTCCGGCGGGCCGGCGGCTACCCGGCGCTGGAGGTGTCCGGCACCGGCGTCGGCTCCGACTACGGGTTCGTC
The DNA here is from genome assembly GCF_040656135.1 of Micromonospora sp. NPDC050200. Classification (NCBI taxonomy): domain Bacteria; kingdom Bacillati; phylum Actinomycetota; class Actinomycetes; order Micromonosporales; family Micromonosporaceae; genus Micromonospora; species Micromonospora sp. NPDC050200. The sequence goes on along the minus strand of NZ_JBFALG010000004.1, from coordinate 167,489 downwards.
GGCATGTACGACGTGTCCGGCAACTACATCGTCACCGACGACGCCGCGTCGGGGCGCGGGCTGGCCCGCCCATACATTCCGATCCAAGTCGGCGAGGTGTCGGTCCCCACGGCCGTCGCCACCTCGACGGGGTTCGCGGACCTGCATGTCGGCGCGGCAGTCCTACAGCATCCGGTGCTGTACGCGTACGTGCTGATCCGCTCCAGCGACAGCTCGACGACCGGTGAGGTGCGGATGGCTGTAGATGGCATCGGGGTCGGGCCGACGCTGCCCGTGAACGCCGGGGCGTACGCGTACGTCAACGTCGGCCCGTTCGCGCTGCCGTCGAGCGTGCTGGGCAACTACTCCGCCATCCAGGTGCTGTCGGTGCAGGCCCGGCGCACCGCCGGTACGGGCACGATCGGGGTGCGACCGCTGTCGATCCTCGGGTTGGAGTCGTCTCGTGCCTTGTAGTCAGCTCTTGGGTGGGCAGGGGATTTCCAGCCCGCTGGGGTCTGTGCAGCGCGGCGCGGGTGGGGGCAGGCCGTCCTTCGGGTCGTTCTGCGGCACCGTCGGGGCCGGCTGCGGCTCGCTGGGCGTCGGGTCCGGCTCGGTCATCGTCGTGCTCCCGCTGCTGCTCGTGCCCTTCGTGCTGGTGGCCTCCGGCTTCGGCGCGGTGGTCACGGCCGGCTCGGCCGGCGTCGGGTCGGTCACGCTCTGACTCCCTGTGGTGGGGCTGTCCGCCACCGTAGTGCCGGCGGCGGTGGTCTGCTGCGGGGCGGTCGCGGTCTCCGCCACGGTCGCCGCGGTCGGCGTGGCGGCAGTCTCGTCGGACACGGTACGCAGGTCCTGACGGGCCGGCTCCCCGCCGTCGGTGAGGGATAGGGCGGTCACGCCCCCGATGACGCCGGCCGCCGCGAGCGCCACCAGGCCCACGCCGAACATTCTCGTTCTCGTCGTATTCACGCAGTCCAGTGTGGGCTGTCACCGCAAGCCCGTCCATCCGGCCACCCGTGGGGTGGCCGTTCTCGTATGCCCTGGGAGGCGCAGTCATGCAGATCGTCAGCCGTACGCAGTGGGGTGCCCGCCAGCCCCGCAGCGTCGACACCGTCGCGGCGTCGCGGCGGCGTCGGTTCGTCGTGCACTACAGCGCGGCGAGCCCGGACCAGACCCCGAAGATCATCCAGGCCTACCACATGGACAGCAGGGGCTGGAGCGACATCGGGTACAACTTCCTCGTCGACGACGACGGCCGGATCTACGAGGGCCGCGGCTGGGACGTCGTCGGCGCGCACGCCGCCGGCTACAACACCGAGTCGATCGGCGTCTGCTTCATCGGGCGGGACCGGTCCGGCGTGGTCGACGCGTCGCCGGCCGTTCGCCGGGCGATCCGGTGGCTGTACGACGAGGCGTGCCGCCGCGCCGGCCGTCCGCTGACCCGCAACGGGCACCGCGACGTCGGCTCCACCGCCTGCCCGGGCGACGAGCTGTACGCCTGGGTGCGCGCCGGGATGCCCGTCGACGAGCCGGCACCCGCGCCGCGGCCGCCGGCGACGCCGGGCCAGCTGGTGGTCGACGGGCAGCTCGGCCCGAAGACCATCACCCGCTGGCAGCAGATCATGGGCACCCCCGTCGACGGCCGGATCACCGAGCCGAGCGCCCTGGTCAAGGCGGTGCAGCGGCACCTCAACGCGAAGATCCGCGCCGGCCTGGCCGTCGACGGGGTCGGCATCCGGCAGGACGGCCGCCCGTACGAGACCGTCCGCGCGCTGCAGCGCTACCTGGCCACCGACACCGACGGCGTCATGTCCGTGCCCGTGTCCGCCGTCGTCAAGGCTGTCCAGCGCCGGCTGAACAGCGGCCGAATCTGAGCCGTGGAGACCGGCGTCGTCGTTGCCCTGGTCAGCGCGGCGGGGGTGGTCGGCGCCGGCCTGACCGGCACGGTCGTGGCACACCTGCTCAGCCGACAGACCCGTGCCGCCCAGCAACGGCTGGCCGAGGCGCAGGCGGCAGCCCAGCACCGGCTGGCCGAGGCGCAGGCCAAACAGGCCGAGGCCGCGGCCGAGCATCTGCAGGCGGAGGAAGACCGGATCCGCCAGGACATCTACCAGCAGCTCACCCAGGACCTTCGTGCCGAACTCGGGCAGGTCAAGACGGCGCTGCAGGACGCGCGGCGGTCCCTGGCCGCGACGTCGGCCGAGGCGGAGCGGCTACGGCTGCGCATCGTCGAGCTGGAGTCACGGATCGCGCAGCTGGAGCTGACCGAGCAGCACCTGTCCGCCGAGCTGCGCGCCACCCAGACCGAGCGGGACCAACTGCGCATCCAGCTGGCCGGCAAGGACGCGACGATCACGGCACTGACCGCCCAGATCGGCGACCTCAAGACACAGCTCGCCGGCCTACAGCAGCCCGCCAGTTCCACGGCCGACTGAGCCGGATTTTCAGATCGGCGCGCTCATGCGGTGACTGCCATCTGTGCTGCTCACAGGCCCTATGTGACGCTACAAGAGTCTGAGGAGGCTCATCATGACGCCAACCCCCGCCCCTGCCCCGATCACAACTCCGACCCAGGTCCGCTACCCGTGGCGTGCCACCGTCCGCACCGTCGCCGCCGCCGCCGTGGGCGCGCTGTCGCTGCTGCCGGTTGCCGCCGCGACCGCCGGTGTCGACACCGTGCCGGCGGTGGCGCAGGCCATCGTCGTTGCCGGTGCCATCACCCGTGTCCTAGCCCTGCCGGGCGTCGATACATGGATGAGGCGCTTCCTGCCGTGGCTGGCGTCCGCGCCGGTGGCAGCAGTCCGGTCCGAGTAGGATCATCCGCGCGGTGCTGCCGGTGACGTCCCGGGGCAGCGCCGACCATCGTGCAGCGGCCCCGCCCCCGGTGAGGGGGCGGGGCCGCTTCGTGCTGTCCGGGGCAACTTCAGGGTGTCGGGGTTGACCTTGTTAAGAATCTCTGTAATAAAATCACGGCCATGTTTAAGGATGACGTAGAGCGCGTCACCCAGGCCCTCGCCCCTCTATGTGAACCCCTGCCAGACGTGTTCGTCGAGGCTGACCAGATTCGCAAGAAGCGGTTACCGGAGTTCGACGGCGACTCCAACTATGCCTGGCTGGCCACGCACGCGACCCGCGCCTTCGCCCACTACAAGCTCGGCGGCCGGAACCTCGGCCCCTGGAAGCTATCTGGTAAGCACGCCCGAAACGGGGAACTCTGGCTGACCGACGAGAGCTACAAGATTCGCATCCTCCACGGTCCGACCGAGGAGGACGTGCCTCCACCGGGGCACAACGGACAGCGCAAGGCATACTACCTAAACCCGCCCCTGGTCGACATGGACCCCATGTTCGGGCCGAAGAACGACAAACTTCTGATCATATGGCGTATTCCGGCCGATGCTGGCGTTCCGGTCTTCCGGGTGGTCCGCCCCATCGGAGACTGGAACTGGGGCTCCCGAGCCAAGACCGACCTGGACTTTATCCTGCCGGACACCGCCGAGGATCTTGCCAAGCTTCGGTTCGATCCGACGGACAAGGGCCTAGAACTGCGAATTCCCGACGAACGGGAAGAAGGAGGTGCCCGCGGTGCTGGCACCGGCGCCGGGTGAACGTCTACGAACCCTTCGAGACTTGCTCGGCTTCACACAAGAGCAGCTGGCCAAGGCATCCGGGGTCAGTCAGTCGTGGATCTCGCACGCCGAAACCGGCGAACGGGAGGCGACCGAGGACGGCCTGAGGGCGATCGCAGAGGCGACGGGCACACCGATGAGCTTCTTCCAGGCACGCCCGTCCACGGTTCCGCTCGACTCACTCCGGTTCCGCAAACTGGCCTCAGCAAGCAGAGTCACCACCCGTCGAGTGCACACGTTTTACGGCGAGAGCTACCGGGTCGCCGACGACATCATCACGGCCGAGAAATACCCAACACCGGCGCTGCCCTACGCAGTCGGGGACGAGGTCACCAACAGCGACATCGAACACTTTGCGGGAGCTACGCGAGAGGCGCTACGAATCGCCCCAGGCGCACCAATCCCGCACCTGACACGGGCGCTGGAGCGTGGCGGCGTCGCCGTCGCGCCAATGGCACTCACGGACGTCGACGGGGAGGAGCAACCGGCAACAGGCCACTTCGGGGTGTCCTACTGGGCTGGGCTCGGCGCTACCGCCCTCATTGGCTACTTCCCGGGCAGACAGGGCGACCGGGACAGGTTCACCCTCGCCCACGAGCTCGGACACCTCGTGCTTCACACGTTCAGGCCGCGGCTGCCGGACAACATCGCCGAGGACGAAGCGAACCGGTTCGCGGCCGCCCTGCTCGTGCCGTACCACCGGGCACGAGAGCTGTTCTCCGAACGGCTCTCACTGACCGAGTACGCCAGGCTGAAGGCGACGTGGGGGGTGTCGATCCAAGCTCTGATCATGCGCGCGTACGCGGTGGAGGCGATCGGAGACACGCGTAAGCGGTCGCTCTTCGTCCAGTTGTCCTCGCGCGGGTGGCGCAAGGCCGAGCCTGTGAGTGTTGGACACGAGGAGCCCCAACTGCTGTGGGCGTTGCTGTCACGCCGCTTCGGTGCGCGACCGTACGTTCCCGCGGCTGAGGCGCTTGCCATCCACCCCACCGTCCTGCGGTCGATTGCCCCATCGCCCGAGCCCAAGCAGCCCGACAATGAGGACCGTCCGCCGGGCGCCGTCGTTCAGTTCCGACGCCGCGTCTCCTAGCGCGACCTGCAGTTGCCTGCGCCCTCGCCGTACGCAACGCGCCCCCGCTGGCTCAGGCCGGCGGGGGCGCTTCGGGACGTCCGGGGTCAGGGCCTCGGAACGGGCCGGGGAGGCGGAAGCCGAAGTTCATGCCCGCACCGTAGCGACGCCGGTCAACGAATGGCCCCACCGCCCAGACGGCGGATGGTGGGGCCATTCGTGCTGTCCGGGATCAGGACCTGCTCATCTGGTTCGGCCGCTCTTCCACCTGTTCGCGGTGGCCTTGCTGACCCCCGCCTCCGCGCCCAGTTTGGCGCCGGACGGCTCACGGCCGAGCCGCTCGGTGAGTCGCGCGTGCGCCTCGGCGAGCCGGGCGTTGCCGGCGCTCGGATCCGGCTCACCAACTGGCTCGGTCACCGTGCGGCGAACCGTAGCCCGCGCCGGCAGCGACTCACGGCGCGGCTCACGCTGAGCCGGTGAGTCGATCCGCGCCGCGACGTGCGCCGGCATCCGGATTCCACCCAGCTCCACCAGCGGCTCGCGGCGGCTCGGCATCGAGCCAGGGACGGCGGCCGGCGCGAACGCGGCGGCGTGCTCGGCGCGGACCCGGTCGCTGGCCTGCCGCACCACCAGGCGCAGCTCGTCCATCAGCTCGCGTTCCCGCTGAGTCGGCTGTGAGTCGTCCCTGAACAGCTCGTGCTCGACGGTGAGGACCCGGCGCAGTTGCACCCTCGCGTCGGCCACGTCTTGGGCCGACGCGGTCTTGGTGAGCCGCTGGATGCGCCGGTGCGCGGCGGCGAGCGGATCACGCTGGCGGCGGATGCGCCACCGGGACGGGGCGGCCGGCTCACCCTGACGCAGTCGCGCCGCCTGCAGCTCCATGCCAGCGTCGACGAGCGCGGCGATGCGCCGCTGCCGAAAGACCTCGCCCAGGTCGTCGACAGCGCCCGGCTTGAGCAGGCCGAGGCGCACGCCGATGCGCTGCGGCGTCCAGATCCACGCCGACGGCTGCCGCTCGGCAGGCACCCGATCGGCGTAGAGGCTCATGTACCAGATGCCGGCCGCGAGCGGCGGGGTGGCGAGCCGCAGCACAACCTCGGTGACGGAGTCCGACGCGGTGGACGCGATCACGCCGGATGCCCCGGCGACCAGCCAGACGAACCGCATGTGCCGGCTGATGTCCGGAGCGGGGCCGCCGCCGTAGTGCGCCGCGAGCTTGTGGGCGGCGAGGCTGCCCTGATGCAGCATCACCACCTCGAAGGTCGCGCAGAACATCAGGCTGCCGGCGACGTTGAGGCCGAGGGGCCCGTGCGCAACCTCGTACATGCCCTCCATCGCGAACAGGGTGGCGAGGGTGACGGCGACCCGGCCGAGCTTGACGTGGGCGTGTCCGCGGCGCACGAACCGCCAGAGCAGGATCAGGGCCAGGAGCGCGCCGACCGCGCCGGCGCCGACCGCGATGTGCTGGGCGTACGGCTGGGCGGCGTCGATGACCTCGATAAGCCAGGTGGGCAGGGTCATCGCGCACCGCCAAGCTGCTCGCTGAGGCAGGGGATGCACCGGCCGGCGGGCTGGCCGACGTGGCCGGGCCGCTGGCATCGGTCACCGCCGGGTGGCGGCGGGAGGGCGGCACCGCGGCGCTCCGGGTACGGCGGCCGGCCGGTGTTCTTGGTTTTCGGGATCCAGCGACGCCAGTCCCGCGCTCCGCGCGGCTTCTCCTTCAAACCCTCTTCGCCACTTCGGGTGCCACCCTGGCTGTCACCCCCGGCGGCCGAATCTGGCACCCCGGCACCGCCGTTTGTCACCCCCGGGGCCGTGGACGTCACCCTCTGGACGGCGTCGAGGACGAGCCGGTAGACGCGGGTGGGGATGTCGGCGACCCGACGCCAGGCGAGCCGGCCGAGGTTGATCAGCTTGGCGATGGCCCGCTGGACGGTGCGCTCGGAGCAGTCGGCGTACTCGGCGATGGTGGCCACGCTGGGCCAGGCATCGCCGGCCTTGTTCATGTGGGCCGCGATCGCCACGGCGACGGCGCGTTCGTTCTTGCCGAGGCCCTTGGTGGCCAGCAGTGCGGCCTTGACGTGCTGGCTCACCGGGAACCCCCGGCGGGCTGCGTGCGGATGGCGGCGCCGGAGAGCAGCGCGGTGCGCAGACCGGATGCGGGGCCGACGTAGCCGGCGACGAGACGCCGTCGGGTCGGGGTGGTGTGCGCGCAGGGGCGCACGTCAGCCATGATGGGCATGGGTCAGGACTCGCTTCCTGATCAAGGGCCCGGCCGGTGGGTAGGATCACCGCGTCCGGGCCCGAACTTTGTCGGGCGGTGGTGCGTTAGGTGGTGGCGCGCGGGCGCCGGCCGCGTCGTGGCGGCGCGCCGGTGCGCCGGCGGTGCGCCGTGATGCGCCGGTTGACTTCGCTGCTGGAGATGTCCGCCGCCGCCGCCACCTGGTCGTAGCTGGACGTGGCGGCTGCCTCGGCGATCGCGGCGTCCTGCTCGGCCGCGATCGCGCTCTTGATGTCGACGGCCAGGCCGCGCAGCTCCTGGTACCGAGCCACGGGGGCCAGGTGGCGGGCCGCGGCCAGTCGGGTCCCGAGCTGGGACAGCGGGTCCAGCGTGTCGGTCATGCCGAAATACTAGGGCACTCTGCTCCATGAATCAACACACCAACCTGTTGCCAGCCAGAACGCCCCCGCCCGGCTTCGGCCGGCGGGGGCGTTCTGTCGTTGTCGGAGCAGGTCAGATCCGGTTCTTCACCGTCGTCCGCAGGCCTTCGTCGGTCCCTGTGGCCTCGCGCGCCGCCCGGCGAGCCGCACGCGGGCCCGCCTGTCGGTCACGGCAGGCCGTTTCGGTGCAGGTGCACCGGCCGCCGTACGGCACGAGCTCCCGCTGGCCGGCGCACATGTGCGGCAGCCGGAGGATCGAGTCGGCGCAGCCCAGGCACCGGGCCCCCGGGACCGCAGGGGGGCTCAGCGGGTCCATGCGACGAATCGCGTGAAGACGTCGCCGCAGGGACACGTCCGCAGTTCGGTGAGCGCCTGCTCGTAGAGGCCGCCCATGTAGATGGCCAGGCCGAGCCGGTCAGCGGCGTACGCCTCGCCGAGCCGCACCTTCGCGGGGGCGCATGGCCAGGGCTGCTCGCAGCAGCGGCAGTCCCATCCGGGCCTGTCGGGCTGGTGCGGGTCGCCGTCGACCCGGTCGTCGAGCACTGCGACGGCGCGGGCCGCCCGGGCGGGCCGGGCGGTCACCGGGCGGGCCGGTCGTAGCGGTACTCGGCGGTGTTGCGGCGGCGGGCCTGGGCGAGCAGCCGGGCGCGGGCCTCGGTCTGCGCCGCGGCCTGGATTTGCTGCCCGGTGCCCGGCGGTACGGGGTCTGGTCGGCCCGTCAGTTTCCGCAAGAGCTCGCTGATCGCCACGCGTCCGCCCTCCCTCGGTGGGGGCGGGCCCGCCGCAACGGGGGGTGCGGCGGGCCCGCGTCCGGGCTGGTGGCGGCGGGGCGAACGGTCGTCGTACGCCGACGACTCCCCACCACCACCAACACGGATCACCGTAGGTAGCTGGCTAGCTCACTATGGGTACGTGGCGTACCCGGTGACGGGGTGTACCTCTACCCCTGCGGTGCGCTGATCCGCCGGGCCAGGTCGGCCGCCTCACCCCGGATCGCCGCCGGCGCCTCCCGCGCCAGCCGGCCCGCCATGTCCTGCGCCGCCGGCGAGTACCGCACCGTCTCCGGCGACGTCGCCTCGGCCCGGGTTAGCAGGTGCAGCGTCGCCTCCCGCGCGCCGGCGAGGTCGGCCGAGCGGGCCAGCTCCACGTAGTGGCGGCCGCGGCGCTCCGTTGACGGGATGGACGCCGGGTCCAGGGCGTGGGCGCGGCGCTGCGCCTCGTCGGGGTCGCCCAGGTCCACCGCGCACATCACCGCGTACACGTCGACCAGCGGCCGAGACACCCGGGTCCGCAGCCCCACGTACCCGGCCGGCAGCGCCCGCTCGACGACCTGCCGGGCGGCATCCCAGTCCGACCACGCCCCCTGGTCCCCGGTGCGGGCCCGGGTCAGCGCCATGCACAGGTGCAGGTCTGCCAGCATCTCCGCCCACTCGGTGCCGCCGTCGGCGACGTGGGGCTCGATCAGGGCGCGCGCCTCGGCCAGCCGGGCCAGGGCCTCCTCGCTGCGGCCGACCGCGCGGAGCAGGTGCGCCGCGTACCAGCAGGACTGCGCGATCGCGAGCGGGTCGTCGGCGTCCAGGGCGGCCGCCATGCCGCGGTCGACGGTGAGCCAGCACAGCTCCCGGTCGCCGTGCCACGCCAGATACGCCTGTGCGAGGTGGTAGGCCTGCGCCAGCAGGGCGAGGGAGGTGCGCCGGTCGTCGCCGGTGTGCAGCCGGGCGGCGCGCTGGGTGGCGTCGAGCAGGCCGGGCAGGACCAGGCCGGCCTCGGTGCGCTGGTGCCGGCTGGTGTGCCAGGTCTGCCAGGCGGAGTCGACGGCGCCGCGCAGGTAGTCGGGCCGTTCGGGTTCGCCGGCGACGGTGATGTGCCAGGCGGTCAGCGCGCGGCGGACGTCGTCGACGGCGGGGTGGCTGGGGCGGCCGTCGAGGGACAGCGTCACGGTCGGTCCGAACAGGTCGGCGAGGTCGTGCACGCCGAGGTGCGGGGCGAGCTGCTGCGCGGCGCGCAAGGTCAAGCTGCGGCGGCCGTTCTCGATGAACTTGACGGTGGTCGGCGACAGGCCGGACAGTCCCGCGAGGTGCTTCTGGGAGAGGCCGACGGCGATGCGGAGCCGCTGCACGCGCTGGCCGGAAGTGGGTGGCTGCTGGTCGACCATGGGGCACCTCGCCGGGTCGGGTACAACGTGTACCCCACGGTACCGCCGATCGGCGGTGATGCGCCCGTGCTGGGCGAGATTGGGCTACCCAGCTAGCTCACCTCGCATGATCGGGTGGGCATCTAGCCTGCGGGCGTGATCTATCCGGGGCGCGGCCCGGTCGGCTACGCGGAGCTGGCCGAGATCCTGCGCGGGCGGATCACGTCGGGGCAGCTGAGTGCGGGTGCGCGGCTGCCGTCGGAGGCGACGCTGAGTCAGACGTACGGCGTGGCCACCAAGACCGCGAGAGCCGCCCTGCAGCAGTTGCGCAATGAGGGCCTGGCGGTGTCGGTGCGGGGCTACGGTGTGGTCGTGCGGGAGCCGGTGGAGCCGGAGCTGGTGGTGCTGGAGCCGGGCGACCAGGTGTCGGCCCGCAACCCGACGCCCCGAGAGCGCGAGGAGTACGAGGTGCCGGAAGGCGTGCCGCTGTTGATCGTGGCCCACCTGGACGGTCTTCAGGACCTGTATCCGGCGCACCGGTACCGAGTTGTCTTTCAGCCCACCTGATTGCCCCCCAGGTGGGCGCGTCGGTTGCCGGAGCTGGCCTACACCGTGCCCCTGACAGTGGAGTGACGGGCCGGGGCGGGTTCGTGACGGAACGCGAAGGTAGCGATTCCTGGCGGCATGTGCGAGATCTGCCGACACGGCTACTGCGTTCCGTAGTGGGGTAGCCAGGCCACGTGACCCACGGTCGGTGATCGACAGGGACCCTGCGGCCTTCGGTCCTTACGCTGGGTTGGCGCATATCACGGGGGATTGCCGGCCGCCAGTGGATCACAGCGCGTCATTCTCCTGTGTATAAGAAGGTCTTTCGCTGAGGGCTCGAACTGGTGTTCCATCAGGCGCTTAAGTCTCCCTTAAGGAATGAGGAGCCGTGCCCCATCAGCCGTCACCGTCGACCCCCGGATGCTCCATCAGTGAGGGGCACGTTTATCTCCTGGCCACAGCCGTCGCGCTCACCGCCGCCGCGGTGCTGTGGGTGACCGGACACGAGCACACCATCGCGACGGCGCTACTGGTCGCGATGGCGGCGGTCGGGGTGGTGGGCTGGCGCAGCCACGCGTCCGATGACGAACGGCGGCGGGAGGTGAGGACGGTGCGCGCCGAGATGCGCCACTACGGCGAGGTTGTCGAGATGATGGCGCGGGACATGGAGGCGGCCGATGTGCGAAGCGAGCGAGCCATCGAGCGGGCGTGGCAACAGGGCGCGGCCGAGGCTGCGGCGGCGGCCCAGGCAGAGCGGCAGAACTTGGTGGAGCAGCACCAGGCGGAGCTGGACGAAGTGAGGCGCAAGGCTGAGGCGCGGGGGTACGTGGCCGGCGTGCGCCACCGGCTCGACGGTGGCCGGTCATTGCGCCTGCGTCTGGTGCGCCCCGACAGTCAGCGGGTTGGCCCCTACCAGTCCCCTAAAGATCATCAGGCCCGGTTCGGAAACCGGGCCTGACCTGCGTACCTATTCGATTGTTCCTGGCGGAGGATACGAGATTCGAACTCGTGAGGGTGTAAACCCAACACGCTTTCCAAGCGTGCGCCCTAGGCCTCTAGGCGAATCCTCCGTCGGACAGCTTACAGGTCCCCGGCGCGCCGGCCACCCCACCACCCCCTGAAGATCCACCCAGCTTCGGGTAGGCTGGGTGTCACCTCCCGTGCGGCGGTATCTCGTGAACCTCCCCAGGGCCGGAAGGCAGCAAGGATAAGCGAGCTCTGCCGGGTGCACGGGAGGCCTTTTTGTCTCCGGGCGCCGGTACCGTACCTGCGGGTCAGGTCACGGGGTGGTGGGTGGTCACCCGCGCCCGACCGGCGCAGAATGGCTCGGTCGAGAGGAGGCGGTACGGGTGGCACTGGCCCTTTACCGCAAGTACCGGCCGCGCACCTTCGCCGAGGTCATCGGTCAGGAGCACGTCACCGAGCCGCTGTCGCAGGCGCTGCGTAGCGGGCGGCTCAACCACGCCTACCTCTTCTCCGGCCCCCGGGGCTGCGGCAAGACCTCCAGCGCCCGGATCCTGGCCCGCTCGCTCAACTGCGAGCAGGGCCCCACCCCGGAGCCGTGCGGCACCTGCGTCTCCTGCCGTGAGCTGGCCACCGACGGTGGCTCGATCGACGTGCTGGAGATCGACGCGGCCAGCCACGGCGGTGTCGACGACGCCCGCGAGCTGCGCGAGAAGGCGATCTTCGCGCCGGCCCGGAGTCGCTTCAAGATCTACGTCATCGACGAGGCGCACATGGTCTCGTCGGCCGGCTTCAACGCCCTGCTCAAGCTGGTCGAGGAGCCGCCGGAGTACGTCAAGTTCATCTTCGCCACCACCGAGCCGGAGAAGGTCCTCGGCACGATCAAGTCGCGGACCCACCACTACCCGTTCCGGCTGATCCCGCCGAAGGTGCTCCGGCCGTACCTGGAGCAGCTCTGCGAGGCGGAGGGCGTCGCCGTCGAGCCGGCGGTCTTCCCCCTCGTCGTGCGCGCCGGCGGCGGCAGCGCCCGGGACAGCCTCTCCGTGCTCGACCAGCTCATCGCTGGCGCCGGCCCGGAGGGGGTCACCTACGCCCGGGCCGCCGCGCTGCTCGGCGTCACCGACTCCGCGCTGATCGACGAGATGTGCGACGCGCTGGCCGCCGGGGACGGCGCGGCCGCGTACGCCACCGTCGACCGGGTGGCCGAGGCCGGGCACGACCCGCGTCGGTTCGCCTCCGACCTGCTGGAACGCCTGCGCGACCTGATCGTGCTCCAGCAGGTGCCCGACGCCGCCGCCAAGGGCCTGATCGACGGCCCGACCGACCAGATCGAGCGGATGGCCGCCCAGGCCCAGCGGCTCGGCCCCGGTACCCTCTCCCGCTGCGCCGACATCGTGCACAACGGCCTGGTCGACATGCGCGGCACCACCGCGCCCCGGCTGTTGCTGGAGCTGATCTGCGCCCGGATGATGCTGCCCGGTGCCGACGACTCCACCGGCGGCCTGCTCCAGCGCCTGGAGCGGATGGAGCGCCGGCTCACCCTGGGTGCCGTCGAGCTGCCGCCGGCCGCCGCCGGCCCCGCGCCGGTCACCCCCGCTCCCCAGGTACGCCCCGAGCCCGCCCCCGCCGCCCCGAGCGTGCCGACCCCTGCCGTGGAGTCGCGGGACGTCCCCGTTCCGGCGGCCGGCCCGGCGGCGGCCCCGGTCACCCCGCCGGCCCCGCCCCGGCGGGTGCCGCCGGAGGCGGTGATGCCCGACCCGGCCACCCCCGAGCCGCCCCGGCCGGGCAGCAGCTCCCCGGGCGCGCTGGACGCGGTCGCGGTACGCCGCGCCTGGCCGGACATCGTCGCCAAGGTCAACCGGATCAAGAAGCCGGCGGCGGCGCTGATGCGCGACGCCGTGGTCCGCGACGTGGACGCCGACACCCTGGTGTTGACCGTCAAGTCGCCGGTCCTCGCCCAGATGATGGGCAACCACATCTCGGTGCTGTCCGACGCGCTCTACGAGGAGTTCGGCAGCCGCTGGCAGATCCGCTGCGAGGTGGCTGGCGAGCGTGGCGCGGCCACGCTCGGTGGCCCGAGCCGGGCGGCGACCCCGACCCGACCGGCCCCCGCGCCGGCCCCCGCATCCGCCTCCCCGACCTCCGCCGGCGCCACCGGCACGGGTTCGGGCGGCCCGTCCGGCGCGGCCAACGGCGTGGGCCCGGGCGGTCCGGCCGGTCCGAACGGCACGGGTCCGAACGGCGTGGGCCCGCGCGGCGCGTCCGGTGCCGCCGACGGCCTGGGTTCGGGCGGCCCGGCGGGTTCGTCCGGCGGTGGAGCAGCCGGCGGTCCGGCGGGCGGCGCAGGCGGCCCGGCGGGCGGCGCGGGTCGTTCGGGCAGCGGCGCGACCGGCCGAGCGGCTGGTGGCGCCGGAACCGGCGCGAACGCCCCGGACGACTCCGACGATGACGAGGACTGGCCCGAGCCGGCCCGGCCGGGTGGCGCCGCGACCGCCACCGCGGGCGGCGACGACTGGCCGGAACCGGCCCGTCCGGGTGGGGCGACGGCCACCGCGACCGCCGCTCCCGCCGTACCGAAACCGGCCGGACCGCAGTCGGCGCCGCCGGCCGCACCGGCGGCGACCGGTGGCGGGCCGGTGAGCAGCGCGATCGCGGCGGCGCGGGCGGCCGCGGCCGGGGCCGGCAAGGTGGCGCGTCCCGCCCAGGCGGCGCGGAAGACCGCGGACGCCGACTGGGCCGGCGAGCCGCCGTACGACCCGGACTACGACGGGCCGGTGCGCGGCGGTGGGCGCACCCAGCCGGCGGCGACCCCGGCCTACGAGGGGTTCGACCCGGGCGACGAGCCGCTGGACGAGGTGATCGACGAGCGGACCGCCCGGCAGTCCAGCGAGGAGCAGGCGGTGCAGCTGCTCCGGGAGGCGTTCGGCGCCGAGAAGATCGACGAGGTCGACGCGCGCTGACCGCGCGCCGGCCGCCGAGGACCTGTCCCGCCGCCCGACTAGGCTGGGCGCGGTCGAGCAGACGAGTGCGAGAAGGAGCCATCCGTGCGCCCAGGTGGACAGCCGAACATGCAGCAGATGCTGAAGCAGGCGCAGAAGATGCAGCAGCAGATCGCCAAGGCGCAGGCCGAGCTGGCCGAGGCCGAGCTGACCGGCACCGCCGGCGGCGGCCTGGTCACCGCGACCGTCTCCGGCGCCGGTGAGATCAAGTCGATCAGGATCGACCCGAAGGCGGTCGACCCGGAGGACGTCGAGACCCTGGAGGACCTGGTCGTCGCGGCCCTGCACAACGCCGCCGAGGCGGCCAAGGAGCTGACCGAGAAGAAGATGGGCCCGGTCACCGGCGGCATGGGCGGCCTCGGCCTGCCCGGGTTCTGAGCCGGCCGATGTACGAAGGTGCCATCCAGGACCTGATCGACGAGCTGGGGCGGCTGCCGGGCGTGGGCCCGAAGAGCGCCCAGCGGATCGCGTTCCACGTCCTGTCGGCGGACCCGGCCGACGTCAACCGGTTGGCCGGTGCGCTGCGCAAGGTCAAGGAGCTGGTCCGGTTCTGCACCACCTGCTACAACGTGGCCGAGTCCGAGCAGTGCCGGATCTGCCGCGACCCGCGCCGCACCGACGAGGTGCTCTGCGTGGTCGAGGAGCCCAAGGACGTGGTGGCCATCGAGCGGACCGGTGAGTTCCGGGGCCGCTACCACGTGCTCGGCGGAGCGATCAACCCGCTGGAGGGCATCGGGCCGGACAACCTGCGTATCCGCGAGCTGATGACCCGGCTCGGCGGCGGGGCGGTCCGGGAGCTGATCCTGGCCACCGACCCGAACACCGAGGGCGAGGCGACCGCGACGTACCTGGCGCTGATGGTCAAGCCGATGGGCATCGCGGTCACCCGGCTGGCCAGTGGCCTGCCGGTCGGTGGCGACCTGGAGTACGCCGACGAGATCACCCTCGGCCGGGCGTTCGAGGGGCGCCGCGCCGTCTGAGCCCGACCCGGTCGTACCCCGGCCGTCGCTGCCCGGCGCAGCGGCGGCCGGGTCGTTTCCGCGAACCTCCGCCCGCCCCCGGACGGCCCCGGCGGGGGCGGTCTGTGCTGTGACAGTCCCGTTTGTCGCGAGATCCGGTCGTGTCAGACCCGACGGCTTGGTGTCGGCTTGATAGCGATTGCCTAACGGCCGTTCCGCTTCTGTGTGTCCTGTCATAGCCTCCCGCTCACGGACCGAGCCATGAACCGGGTTGGTCACGCGGATGACAGAGGTGAGAGATGCAGGCGAGAAGGCTCAGAACGGGCGTGACCCTCGCGGCCGTTGCAGCCCTGGCGGTCGGCGCGGCCGGCTGTGCGGAGAGCGACCGCAGCAACGACAGTGGCGAGGCCAAGACGGGCGGCACCTTCATCTTCGCGGGTGCCGGCGACCCGAAGAACTTCGATCCGATCTTCAACGATGACGGTGAGTCGTTCCGGCCGGTTCGGCAGATGTTCGACACCCTGATCACTCACAAGCCGGGCACCGCCGACCTTCAGGGCGGCCTGGCGGAGAGCTGGGAGCACGACCCCGACGGCAAGGTCTGGACCTTCAAGCTGCGCCAGGGCGTGAAGTTCCACGACGGCTCGGCGTTCAACGCCGCCGCGGTCTGCTACAACTTCGACCGCTGGTACAACATGAAGGGCGCAGCGGCCCAGGCGAACATGATCTACTACATGGACGTGTTCGGCGGGTTCGCGAAGAACGAGGTCGAGGGCGCCGGCGAGCCGGTCTACAACAAGTGCGAGGCGAAGGACGACTCCACCGCGGTCCTCACCCTCAACAAGTACAAGGGTGCGTTCCCCGGCGCCTTCGCGCTGACCTCGCTGTCGATCGCGAGCCCCGACGCGCTGAAGAAGTACGACGCCGACACGGTGAAGCAGAACGGCGACTCCTTCGAGTACAGCGCCTTCGCCACCACCAACCCGGTCGGCACCGGCCCGTTCACCTTCGGCGGCTGGGACAAGGCCAAGGGCGAGATCACCCTGAACCGGAACCCGGACTACTTCGGTGACAAGGCCAAGGTCGACAAGCTGATCATCAAGGTGATCAAGGACGAGAACACCCGTAAGCAGGAGCTGCGGGCGGGCACCGTCCAGGGCATCGACTTCCCGGCCCCGGCCGACCGCAAGGCGCTGGAGAGCGAAGGTTTCCAGGTCATCAACCGCCCGGCCTTCAACATCCTCTACCTGGGCCTCAACCAGAAGAACCCGAAGCTGAAGGACCTGCGGGTGCGCCAGGCGATCGCCTACGCGCTCAACCGCCAGCAGCTCGTGCAGACCAAGGGCCCGGGCGGCGCGAAGGTCGCCGACCAGTTCCTGCCGGACACCGTGCTCGGCTACGCCCCGGACGTGCAGAAGTACGACCACAACCCGGAGAAGGCCAAGCAGCTGCTCAAGGAGGCCGGCGCCGAGAACCTGACGCTGAACTTCTACTACCCGCCGGACGTCTCCCGGCCGTACATGCCGAACCCGCAGGAGATCTTCACCGTCCTGGCCAACGACCTCCAGGCCGTGGGCATCAAGGTCACCGGCGTGCCGCGCCCGTGGAACGGTGGCTTCAAGGACGACGTGCAGACGTTCGGCAAGCACGACCTGCACATCCTCGGCTGGACCGGCGACTACAACGACCCGGGCAACTTCGTCGGGACGTTCTTCGGGCGGGGCAAGGTCGAGTTCGGTGACCAGGCGATGACCGAGATGTTCGACGCCATCACCAAGGCCGACGGGACCGTCGACGAGGCGGGCAAGAAGGCGGCCTGGGAGCAGGTCAACCGGGACATCGCCGCCAAGTGGCTGCCGGCCGTGCCGATCTGGCACGCCCCGCCGGCCATCGTCGTCACCAAGGACGTCCAGGGCCTGGTCGCCAGCCCGCTGACCGACGAGCGGTTCAACACGGTCAGCGTCACCAAGTGACGTACGTCGGCTGACGCCGTAGGCGTGAATCGGCCCGGGTCGGGGCTTCATCCCGGCCCGGGCCGATTCCGCGAACATCGAGAGTCTGGTGTGTGAGAGATGTTGCGAGTCATAGTCCGCCGCCTGCTGCAGCTGGCGGTGACGCTGATAGCGCTGTCGGCGCTGATCTTCATCTGGTTGCGGAACCTGCCCGGCGGCCCCGTCGAGGCGCTGCTCGGCGAGCGGGCCACCCCCGAGACCCGCGCCCTGCTGACCAAGGCGCTCGGCTACGACCAGCCGATCCTGGTGCAGTACGGCAAGTTCATGCGGCGGGTCCTCACCGGCGACTTCGGCAACTCGATCCGGAGCGGTGACCCGGTCACCGAGGTGATCGGCCGCGCCTTCCCCGCCACCATCGAGCTGGGCCTCGCCGCGATGATCATCGCGGTGGGCCTGGGTGTTCCGCTCGGCTACCTCGCCGCCCGCTGGCGCGGTCGCTCGCTGGACAACCTGACCATCGCCGGCACCCTGCTCGGCATCTCGATTCCGATCTTCTTCCTGGGCTACCTGCTCAAGGACGTCTTCACCCAGAACATCCACTGGTTCCCGCCCTCCGGGCGGCTCACCACCGGCCTGGACAACACGAACGTCACCGGGTTCTTCGTCCTCGACGGCCTGCTCACCCGCGAGTTCGACGCCAGCGCCGACGCGCTCTGGCACCTGATCCTGCCGGCGGTCACGCTGGCCACCATCCCGCTCGCGGTGATCGTCCGGATCACCCGGGCCAGCGTGCTCGACGTGCTCAACGAGGACTACGTGCGCACCGCCGAGGCCAAGGGCCTGCGGCACCGCACCATCCGGGGCCGGCACATCCTGCGCAACGCGCTGCTGCCGGTGGTCACCATCATCGGCCTGCAGACCGGTGCGCTGCTCTCCGGCGCCGTGCTCACCGAGAAGGTCTACAACTGGGGTGGCATCGGCACGCTGATCGTCGACTCGATCAGCGGTGGCCGGGACTACCCGGTGCTTCAGGCGATCATCCTGCTGGCCGCGCTGGTCTTCGTGGTGGTCAACCTCCTGGTCGACCTCTCCTACGCCTTCATCGACCCGAGGGTGCGTGTCCGATGACCGATCCGACCACCCAGGCCGGCCCGGCACCGGCTCCCCGTGCCGGCGACGAGCGTCCCGGCGGCGTGAGCGAGCGGAGCATCGGCCGGCTCGGCGAACGGAAGAAGGCGCGGCTGGACGAGCTGGCCCGGGCCAGCGCCGACCAGGGCGGCGTCAGCCTCCTCCGCGACGCGCTGCGCCGGCTCCGGCGCAACCCGGTGGCCATCGTCGGCGCGACCATCGTCGGGCTGTTCGTCCTGGTGGCGATCTTCGCCCCGTTGATCGCCCCGCACGACCCGGTGCAGCGTTTCGACGAGCTGACCAAGAACCTCACCGTCGACAGCATCCCGGGCGCCAGCGCGGAGCACCCGTTCGGCTCCGACCCGCTGGGCCGCGACTTCCTGTCCCGCCTGATCCACGGCAGCCGGCAGACCCTCTTCGTCGGCGTCCTCGCCACCCTGATCGGTCTCACCATCGGCGTCCTGCTCGGCGCGATCGCGGGCGCCCTCGGCGGCTGGGTCGACGTCGTCCTGATGCGACTCACCGACGTGATGCTGGCGCTGCCCAGCCTGCTGCTGGCGATCACCCTGGTCGCCATGGTCAGCAAGTCCAGCCAGTGGACGGTCATCTTCGCGGTGGCCATCGTCAGCGTGCCGATCTTCGCCCGGCTGCTGCGCGGGTCGATGCTCGCCCAGCGGGAGAGCGACCACGTGCTCGCCGCCCGGGCGCTCGGCGTCAAGGAGCGCAACATCGTGCTCCGGCACATGCTGCCCAACTCGCTGACCGCGGTGATCGTGCAGGCCACGCTCACCTTCGCGGTGGCGATCCTGGACGCCGCCGCGCTTTCCTTCCTGGGCCTCGGTGACCCGGACATCAACCGCGCCGAGTGGGGTCTGATGCTCGGCAACGACGGCGTCCGCTACTTCGAGGTCCGCCCCGAGCTGGCCTACTACCCGGCGCTCGCGATCATCGTGGTCGCGCTCGGCTTCACCCTGCTCGGTGAGGCGATGCGCGAGGCGATCGACCCGAAGAACCGGCGGTGACGGCGGTGCGACGGACCAGCACGGCCGGCGAATGCCGGCGGCGAGCGCGAGGAGTGAGCTTGCGAGCCCCGCAGTCGCGCGCGAAAGGCCAGCACCGAGAGGAAGTGACCCGATGAGCCTGCTCGACGTACGCGACCTGAGCGTGGTGTTCCAGCGGCGGGGCGAGCGGCCGTTCACCGCCGTCGACAAGGTGAGCTTCAGCGTGGAGCCGGGGCAGACCGTCGGCCTGGTCGGCGAGTCCGGCTGCGGCAAGAGCGTGACCAGCCTCGCCATCATGGGCCTGCTGCCCAAGCGGGGCAACAAGGTCAGCGGCGAGGTGCTCTTCGACGGCACCGACCTGCTCAAGCTCCGCCCGGACGACATGCGGGACCGGCGCGGCCGGGACATCGGCATGATCTTCCAGGACCCGCTCTCCTCGCTGAACCCGGTGATCCCGATCGGCGTCCAGGTGGCCGAGGTGCTGGAGCGGCACCAGGGGATGGACCGGAAGAAGGCGCTGCGGGAGGCCCGGGAACTGCTCGACGCGGTCGGCATCCCGGACCCGGAGCGCCGGCTCTCCGAATACCCGCACCAGATCTCCGGCGGCATGCGGCAGCGCGCGCTGATCGCCATCGCGCTGGCCTGCAAGCCGAGGCTGCTGATCGCGGACGAGCCGACCACCGCGCTGGACGTGACCATCCAGGCGCAGATCCTCACCCTGCTCAAGCAACTGGTCGACGAGACCGGCACCGCGCTGATCATGATCACGCACGACCTGGGCGTGGTCGCCGGCCTCTGCGACACGGTCAACGTGCTCTACGGCGGCAAGGTGGTGGAGCGGGCAGCCCGGCACGAGCTGTTCGCCCGGGCGCGGCACCCGTACACCCACGGGCTGCTCAGCTCGGTGCCGCGGCTGGACTCGCCGCGCGGCGAGCGGCTGCACGCCATCCGCGGCTCGGTGGCCGACAACATCCCGTGGGTGGAGGGGTGCGCCTTCGCGCCCCGCTGCGACAACGTCGTGGACGCCTGCCTGGAGGGTTCGCCCCCGCTGGAGCCCACCGCCACCGGCGGCGACCTTCGCTGCAACAACCCCGTTTCCGAGGAGGTGGCGGTGCCGTGACCGAGCGGACCGGACCACTGGTCGAACTGCGTGACCTCAAGGTCCACTTCCCGATCAAGAGCGGCCTGCTCTTCGATCGCACCGTCGGGTACGTCTACGCCGTCGACGGCGTCTCGCTCTCCATCAAGGCGGGTGAGACGTACGGGCTGGTCGGCGAGTCGGGCTGCGGCAAGTCGACGCTGGGGCGGGGCCTGCTGCGGCTGGTCGAGCCGACCGACGGCGAGATCGTCTTCGACGGCACCGACGTCCGCCAGCTCAAGGGCGAGAAGATGCGCCTGGCCCGCCGCCGGATGCAGATGATCTTCCAGGACCCGCTGTCCAGCCTGGACCCCCGCCAGTCGGTGGAGTCGCTGCTGGTCGAGGGGCTCAAGGCGCACGGTCTGGCCGACGACAAGGCGGAGACGAGCCGGCGGCTGCGGGAGACCCTGGAGGCCGTCGGCCTGCCCGCGTCGGCGCTGAGCAAGTACCCGCACGAGTTCTCCGGCGGCCAGCGGCAGCGGATCGGCATCGCCCGGGCGCTGGTGCTCAACCCGGAGCTGATCGTCGCGGACGAGCCGGTGTCGGCGCTCGACGTGTCCATCCAGGCGCAGGTGCTCAACCTGCTGGAGGACCTGCAGAACGAGCGCGGCCTGACGTACCTGATCATCGCGCACGACCTGGCGGTGGTCCGGCACATCGCCGACACGGTGGGCGTGATGTACCTGGGTGGCCTGGTGGAGGAGGCGTCCAGCGACGACCTCTACCGGGAGCCGATGCACCCGTACACGAAGGCGCTGATGTCGGCGGTGCCGGTGCCGGACCCGCTGGTGGAGGACCGCCGGGAGCGGATCCTGCTCGCCGGCGACCTGCCCTCGCCGACCAACCCGCCGTCCGGGTGCCGCTTCCACACCCGGTGCCCGTGGGCGCAGCCGACCCGCTGCGCCGAGGAACGGCCGGCGCTGCGCGAGGTGGTCGGCGGGCACAAGGTCGCCTGCCACTATGCCGAGGAGATCGCGGCCGGGCGGATCCGGCCGCACGAGGTCGAGCCGGAGCTGGTCCGGCCGGACGACGGTGGGGCGCCGGGCGGCCCCGGTGAGCTGATCCCGACGCTGTGAGCCCACGCCGAGGCCCCCTTCCCCGAGCGGGAAGGGGGCCTCGGCGTGTCTCAGCCCTCCGGGCGGTGGAGCAGGGCGACCGCGACGGCGTGTACGGCGTCCAGGCCAGCCGGGTCGGCCAGCGTGGCCTTCCCGCCGGTCACCGCGTACCACTCGTCGGCGTCCTTGTACTGCACGGAGAGGGTGACCTGGCCGTCGGCGTACCGGGTCTTCAGGGTCAGCTCGCCGGTGACCACGCCGACCTCGTCGGTCATCACCCCGCCGGGCCCGGCGACCAGGTCCGCGGTCAGTTCCCGGGGTGCCCCGGTGCCGCCGGCGTCGGCGCTCATCCCGGCCCCCGGCACGGCGGCGGGCGCCGCCGGGTGGCCGTCGGCGGTCATCCCGGCGGTGGCGGCCGCCGTGCCGTCCCCGCCGCTGCCGGTGGCGGCGGCCGCGTCCTCCCCGCCGGCGTCCGGCGTCTGCTCCGGCGTGGGGGCCGCCCCCGCGCCGGTCACGGCTTGTTCGCCCATGTGCAACCCTTCAACATGTCGCTGAGAGCGGCCTTCTCGTCGCTGGTCACCGTCAGCCGCCAGTGATGCTTCACCGTCACCCAATCCTCGGCGTACTTGCACCAGTACGACCGGTTCGCCGGTTTCCACTGCGACGGATCCTGGTCACCCTTTGCCCGATTGGAGCTCGCGGAAACCGCGATCAGCTGCGGTCGGGTCAGATCGTTGGCGAAGTCGCCGCGCTTGGCATCGTCCCACCCGTTCGCCCCGGAACGCCACGCGTTGGCCAGCGGCACGGTGTGGTCGATGTCCACGTCGGAGGGATCGGTGAAGGTGCGCCCGTCGTAGACGCTCTCCCAGTGGCCGGCGACCACGTTGCAGCCGGAGAGGCGGATGTCCTCCCCGTCGCGCTTGAGCACGCTGTCCCGGACGTCGCAGTTCTTGCCGGTGTTCCGCCAGTGCGGGAAACGCTCCCGGCTGTAGCCCCGCATCGAGCCCGCCTTGGCCACGGTCAGCTCGGCCAGTTGCTCACCCACGTTGCCGGCGCCGCTCGGCGACGCCTCCGGCTCGTCGAGCGAGACGTCGCAACCGCCCACCCCGAGGGCGAGCACCGCGGCGAGCGCGGCGGCCGCCGTCCCACCGGCTCCTGATCTGGTACGCACAGACGACACCTCTCCAGCTTGCGGGCTCCCGGCGATCCCGCACAGTACCCGGGGCGCTGTTTCGGCGTTTTCGTGGAATCTCCCACGCGACGCGGGCACATTGGTACCCATGACCGCACCCGCGCACGCGCTCCGGATCCGCAGCGGCGCCGGTCGGGGCACCCTGCTGGCGGCGATCCTCGCGTCCGGGATGGTCTTCCTGGACAGCACGGTGGTCAACGTGGCCCTGCCCCGGCTCGGCGCCGAGCTCCACGCGACCGTCGCCGGTCTCCAGTGGACGGTCAACGGCTACCTGCTGACGCTGGCCGCGTTCGTGCTGCTGGGCGGGGCGCTCGGGGACCGCTTCGGCCGGCGCCGGGTCTTCCTGCTCGGGGTGGTCTGGTTCGCCGGCGCCTCCGTCCTCTGCGGCCTGGCCCAGGGCACCGGCTGGCTGGTCGCCGCCCGGTTCCTCCAGGGCGCGGGCGGGGCGCTGCTCACCCCCGGCTCGCTCTCGGTGATCCAGGCCAGCTTCCATCCCGACGACCGGGGCCGGGCCATCGGCGCCTGGTCCGGGCTCTCCGGGGTGGCCACCGCGCTCGGCCCCTTGCTCGGCGGCTGGCTGATCGACGCGCTCTCCTGGCGGTGGATCTTCTTCATCAACGTGCCGCTGGGGGTCGGGGTGATCCTGGCCGCGCTGCGCTGGGTGCCGGAGAGTCGCGACGAGGAGGCCTCCCGCAGCGGGGGGAAGCGGTTCGACGTGACGGGGGCACTGCTCGGCGCACTCGGCCTGGCCGGCGTCACGTACGCCCTGATCGACGCCCCGGCCCGCGGCGTCCGCTCGCTCCCGGTGCTGCTGTCCGCGCTGGTCGGGGTTCTGGGCGTGGTGGTCTTCGTGCTGTGGGAACGGCGCCGGGGCGACGCCGCGATGCTCCCCACCGGGCTGTTCACCAGCCGGCTCTTCTCGGTGCTCAATCTCTTCACCGTGGTGGTCTACGCGGCGCTCGGCGGCTTCGTCTTCTTCCTCGCCGTCTACCTCCAGAACGTTGTCGGCTGGTCGGCGCTGCGTACCGGGCTGGCCACCATCCCGATGACCGTGCTGCTGCTGCTCGGCTCGGCCCGGGCCGGCGCGCTGTCGGCGCGGATCGGGCCCCGGCTGCCGCTGACCGTCGGCCCGGTCGTCGCCGCCGTGGGCCTGCTGCTGCTGCGCCGGGTCGGCCCGGGCGCGTCGTACTGGGTGGACGTGCTGCCCGGGGTGGCCCTGTTCGGGCTGGGGCTGACCCTGGTGGTGGCGCCGCTGACCGCCTCGGTGCTGGCCGCCGTCGCGGACCGGTTCGCCGGGGTGGCGAGCGGCTTCAACAACGCCGCGTCCCGGGTGGGCGGGCTGCTCGCGGTGGCCGCGCTGCCGCTGCTGGTCGGCCTCTCCGGCACCGGGTACGAGCAGAAGGGCGCGCTGACCCACGCGTACCGGGGCGCGCTGGCCTGGTGCGCCGGGCTGCTGCTGGCCGGCGCGGCGACGGCCGGCCTGCTCGTGCACCGGCCACCGCGGTCGGCCCCGCCGTCGCAGCCCTGCCCCTCGCTGCCCGTGTCCACCCCGCCCGAGCGGTAGGGCCCGGCCGGAGCCGGGCCCTACCCTGTGCCGCTCAGCTACGGGCGCGGTTGACCGCGCTGGTGACCGCCTTCACCGAGGCGGTGACGATGTTGGCGTCCATCCCCACGCCCCAGACCGTACGGCCGTCGACGTCGCACTCGACGTACGCGGCGGCCTGGGCGTCACCGCCGGAGGAGAGCGCGTGCTCGTGGTAGTCGAGCACGCGTACCGCCACGCCCACCGCCTGGAGCGCGTTGACGTACGCGTCGATCGGGCCGTTGCCGACCGCGGCGAGCGCGCGACGCTCCCCGCCGAGCTCCACCTGGGCCTCGATCTCCACCTTGCCCTCGGTGGTGCCGATCGTGTAGCCGGCCAGCGTGAGGGCCGGGTCGGTCTGGTGGTCGACCAGGTAGTGCTGCGCGAAGATCTCCCACATGGTGCCCGGGCCGACCTCGCCGCCGTCGTGGTCGGTGACCTGCTGGACCACCCCGGAGAACTCGATCTGGAGCCGGCGCGGCAGGTCGAGCTGGTGCTCGGTCTTCATGATGTACGCGACGCCGCCCTTGCCGGACTGCGAGTTGACCCGGATGACCGCCTCGTAGGTGCGGCCCAGGTCCTTCGGGTCGATCGGCAGGTACGGCACCGCCCAGGCGTGCTGGTCGACCGGCACCCCGGCGGCCGCCGCGTCCGTGGCGAGGGCGTCGAAGCCCTTCTTGATCGCGTCCTGGTGCGAGCCGGAGAAGGCGGTGTAGACCAGGTCGCCCGCGTACGGGTGGCGCTCGTGCACCGGCAGCTGGTTGCAGTACTCGACGGCCCGCCTGACCTCGTCGATGTTCGAGAAGTCGATCATCGGGTCGATGCCCTGGGAGAAGAGGTTCAGGCCCAGCGTCACCAGGTCCACGTTGCCGGTCCGCTCGCCGTTGCCGAACAGGCAGCCCTCGATCCGGTCGGCGCCGGCCAGCAGGCCCAGCTCGGCGGCGGCCACCCCGGTGCCCCGGTCGTTGTGCGGGTGCAGGCTCAGCACCAGGCTGTCCCGCCGGGGCAGGTGCCGGTGCATCCACTCGATCGAGTCGGCGTAGATGTTCGGCATGGCCATCTCGACCGTGGCCGGCAGGTTGACGATCAGCTTGCGGTCCGGGGTCGGGTCGACCGCCTCGATGACCTTGGCGCAGACCTCCAGCGCGTACTCCAGCTCGGTGCCCGTGTACGACTCCGGCGAGTACTCGTAGTGGATGTCGGTGTCCGGGGTGTGGATCTCCGCGTACTTCTGGCAGAGCCGGGCGCCGGTGGTGGCGATGTCGGTGATGCCGTCGCGGTCCAGCCCGAAGACCACCCGGCGTTGGAGCGTCGAGGTGGAGTTGTAGAAGTGCACGATCGCCCGGCGGGCGCCGCGCAGCGACTCGAACGTCCGGTCGATCAGGTGCTCCCGGCACTGGGTGAGCACCTGGATGGTGACGTCCTCGGGGATCAGGTCCTGCTCGATCAGCTGCCGGACGAAGTCGAAGTCGGTCTGGCTGGCCGAGGGGAAGCCGACCTCGATCTCCTTGTAGCCCATCTGCACCAGCAGCTGGAACATCCGGCGCTTGCGCTCGGGGGACATCGGGTCGATCAGGGCCTGGTTGCCGTCGCGCAGGTCGACCGCGCACCAGCGGGGCGCGACCTCGACGTGCCGGGTCGGCCAGGCGCGGTCCGGCAGGTCGATCCGGAACTGCTGCTGGTAGGGCTGGTAGCGCTGGAACGGCATCCGGCTGGGACGCTGCCGGCCGATCGGATCGGTCTCGGGGTCAGCGGCGGGTTGAGCCATGGAGAGTGCTCCCGTGGGTCATGTCGGGCGTCAGCAATCGGAAGGTGTCGGCGAGCTGCCGGGCGACGGTGCCCGGACGGTGCCGATGGGAAGTTCGGATGTGCTGGACGGCGCGGTTCGACTCCGCGACGAGGTGCCGGCCGGTCAGGCCTCGTCGCGGCGACCAAGGAGGAGGTACGCCTGCCACATGACAGGGTCACCCTACGTGGTGAGACGAGGGGTGGGAAGGCAGGTCCGGACTATGGGACCGGAGTCACGGCCGCCTCCGCCGGCTCCGGAGCGGCCTCGCCGAGGCGCGGCGTCCGTTCGGCCCAGGCCACCAGGGGCGCCGCGGCCAGCGCGGCGAGCGCGAAGAGCGCGGCCATCGGGAACCAGCCCCAGCCGCCGGTGGTGACGCCGAGCGCGGTCAGCCCGGCCGGGCCGGCCAGGAACTGGAGCTGGCTGCCGAGCCGGAACGCCCCGACGTACGCGCCGCGCTGCGCGGCGGGCGGCAGGGTGCTGGTGAGCCCCCAGGCGCCCGCCGACTCGATCAGTTCGGCGACGGTCAGCACCGCCGCGGCGGCCACCAGCACGACGATGGTGAGCGTTCCCCGGGTCAGCCCGGAGATCGGCAGGACCAGGCAGAACAGCGCGATCAGCAGGGCCCCCCGGCGGGTGGCCCGGCCCGCTCCGGCGACCGTGTCGGCGCCCCGGCTGGCGCGTACCTGCAGCAGCACGACGAGGATCGTGTTCAGCAGCACCAGCGCGGCGATCACCGTCTTCGGGGCGTCGGTGTGGCTGAGCACCCAGAGCGGCATGACCGTCAGGTAGAGCGTCTGGTGCGCGGTGAGCAGCCCGGACAGCAGCGACACCGCCATGAACGGCCGGTCGCGGAGCACCGCCAGCCGGCTCATCGGCTCGGTCGGCCGGGCCACCTCGGGGAGCCGGGGCAGCCGGTGGACGAAGACCGCCGTGACCAGCATCACCGTCGCGATGAACCAGACCATCCCCCGGTACGCCGCGATCGTGTCGACGGCCAGCACCAGGCCGCTGATCACCGCGCCGAGCCCGAACCCGACGTTCAGCGCCGAGCGCTGGTAGGCCAGCGCGGTCACCCGCTCCTCGGGCCGGAGCACGTTGATCGAGTAGACCTGCCGGGCGACCCCGGCGGCGGCGTCCACCACGCCCAGGGCGACCACCACGGCGAGGAACCCGGCGAAGCCGCCCACGAACGGGTACGTCGAGAAGAGCGCCGCGTCGAGCAGCAGGCAGACCACCCAGACCCGCTGCGGGCCGTACCGGTCGGTGAGCGTGCCGAGCGGGACCGTGCCGATCAGGGACACCCCGGCGGCCAGCGACAACCCGAGCCCCACCTGGGTCGGGCTGAGCCCCAGCGCCCGGGTGAAGAAGACCGCGCTGCCGGCGTGGAAGAGGCCGCTGCCGACGGCGTACACCATGGCCTGCACGGCCAGGGCGCGGGTCAGCCCGGCCGGCGGTACGACGTGCCGGACGGCGGTGCGCATCGTGTCCCTGATCCCCATGACCGTCGAGCAAACCGCGCCCCCCGCGGGCGGGTCGAGCCTTTTAGGCTGAGCCGAATTCTCGACGGGGGGTGGAGGATGTCGCAGCTGCGGTTCGAGACCGCGGACGTCGCCGGGGTGCGGTTCGCGGTGTCCCCGGTCTGGGAGACGGTCTCCAGCTTCTGGGCTCTCGAGGACCCGGTCCGGCACGCCGTGCACCTGCCATGGATCGACCGGGCCCGGCGGGTGCTCCGCCGGCCGGAGGTGGCCGTCCGGGTCCGCCCGCTGACCGAGCTGACCCGCCCGCGCCGCTGGTTGCCGGACTTCCTCACCCCGCCGCCCACCCGCCCCGACGTGGAATTCGACGAGCAGCTCGACCAGATCGCCGCGACCCCGTCCGACGTGGTGGTCCGGGACCTGCTGGCCACCACGCCGTCGTGTCCGCTGAGCCCCTTCGGCGCGGCCCTGCGCGACGATCCGCGCGGCCTGCTGCCGCAACTCGTCACCGCACTGCGGGTGTGGCACGACGAGGCGGTCGCGCCGGACTGGCCCCGGATGCGGGCGCTGTTGGACGCGGACATCGCGCACCGGGCCGGCACGCTCGCCGAGCACGGGGCCGGCCGGTTCTTCGACCACCTGCACCCGAGCCTGCGGTGGGCGGGTGACCGGGTGGTGAGCGACGACCCGTGGCGGCTCGACTTCGACCTGGGGGGGCGCGGTCTGGCGCTCAACCCGGGCGTCTTCACCGACCGCCGGGTGCTGTGGAACCTGCTGGAGGATTCGCCGCCCGGCGGGACGTACCCGGTGCGGGCGGTGGCCACCCTCTGGGAGGCGGTCCCGGCGCCACCCGGCGACCCGCTGGCGCGGGTGATCGGGTCGGGCCGGGCGGCGCTGCTCCACCTGCTCGAAAACCCGGCCACCACCACCGACCTGGCCCGGCGGACCGGGATGTCGGCCGGGAACGTCTCCCAGCACCTGGCCGCCCTGCACGCCGCCGGGCTGGTCTCCCGGGTCCGGCAGGGCCGTCATGTCCGCTACCGGGGCACCGAGGCGGGGGCGGTGCTGCTCCGGGCGAGCCGGGGAGGGTGACCGTCGTCCGCCGGGCTGTCGAGGCCCGGCGTGCCGGTAAGCATCATGCGAATGAGCGCGATACCTCAGAGGTATTTCGATGCCTGTCAGGTATCACGCTCACGGCAGTTGTGCCTCCCGGACGGTTGCGGAGCGTGACCGCCGGGCGGGGCGGGCAGGGGCGGGTGGAGCCGGGTGCGTCAGCGCAGCAGCAGGGCGTGCACCGGGTGCCGGCGGCGCAGCCCGGTCTCCCGGTGTCGCAGCTCCTCGGGAAGGTCGAACGGGTCGCCGAGCTGTCCCACGGCGGCCACCACCAGCGGGCGTACGGCTGGCGGCAGGTCAAGGTCGGCGCAGAGCGCGGCGCGGTCGAAGCGGGTGAGCTGGTGCACGTGCAGGCCGAGCGCGGTGGCCTGCACGGTGAGGTGGGCCATCGCCTGCCCCAGGTCGTACGCGGCCCGCTCCGGGTCGAGGCCGGCGTGCGCGCCCACCACCAGGGCGGCGGCGTGCCGCGCCCAGCGCTGGTCGGGTTCCGGGAGGCTGACCAGGGTCCGCTTCCAGGTCTCGTCGTGGCGGTGCCCGAGGGCGAACCGCCAGGGCTGGGCGTTGCCCGCCGAGGGAGCCCAGCGGGCGGCCTCCAGCAGCGAGGACGCCTCGTCCCCGGTCAGCTCGGCGGCCGGGTCGAAGGCCCGGGGACTCCAGCGGAAGGCGAGCAGCGGGGTGAGGTCGACCATGCCAAGAGCGTGCCGTATGGGCGATTCACCCGCCTCGCCGGGTGGGACAAATGTGGGCAAGCGCACCCGTAACGCCACGCCGGCTCACGGCGTTCCCGCGCTCGGGCTGTCGCTCGGCGAGGGCGCGTCCAGGCCCAGCGGCTCGGCGACCACCACGGGCCCGGCCAGCGGCGCGGTGGCCGGCGCCGGACCGGGCGGCCCGGCCAGGGTGAGCGTGCCGAGGGCGGCCCGGACGTAGGTGGGCGTCCCGTCCGGCTGGTAGCAGTAGATCCCGACGTCCAGCGGCGGGTTGAGCGAGGCGGAGGTGGTCTCCACCGCGTAGCAGCTTCCGGCCACGCCCGGCGGCGCGGTGGCCGGGGAGACCGCGAGCGGGGTCCGCCGGTCGGTGAGCACCTCCAGCCAGTCGGTGAACGGGTGCTGCACCCGGGGGTCCAGTTGGCGCGGCACGGTGTCGCCCCGGTCGCCGAGGCGTACACAGCTCGCCGCCTGGGGGCGCCCGGCCGACGGGAGGCCGCACTGGAAGAGCCCGTCGGTGGTGGTGGCGAGCGAGACGTCGGCGGTGCCGCCGAGCGCGCCCGCCGGGACGTCGACCCGCCAGGTGCCGTCCTCCGCGCTGGTCACGGTGACGTCCCGGGTCGGCCCGTCGGTCCCGGTCAGGGTGTAGCGGGCGGTGAGGTGGCGATCCCGCGCCGCCGCCGCCAGCGCGGCCAGCTCGTCCCGGGCCGCGTCCACCTCCGCCGGCGCGGGGTCGGAGGTCGTGGCGGTGGGTGGCGTGGCCGGCTGGCCGGCGGTGCAGGCGGCGAGGAGCGCCGGGAGGAGCAGGGCCAGGGCGCCGGTCGTCCGGCGCGTCGCGCGCAGATGAGCATGCACCGGGTCATTCTGCGCCGCGTGCCCGCCGCCCACGGACCCGCCGGGCCGACGGCCGGGCCGGCGTGTCGGCGGGCGCCGGGCGACCTCCGTGGGCAGGTCGTGGACCGGTGGCTTCCGCCGGATGCTGGGATCACCCGACCCGTCCTCGCGTACCGACCGATACGCTGAGAAGGTCTGACACGCGCCGCCGGACCACCTGACCCGGCGGCGTCGGCACGCTCAGGGTCGTCGCTGGGAGGGAGTGCACCGTCGTGGCACTCGTGGTGCAGAAGTACGGCGGGTCCTCCGTCGCCAACGCCGAGCGCATCAAGCGGGTGGCCGAGCGCATCGTCGCCGCCCGCAAGGCCGGCGACGACGTGGTGGTGGTGGTCTCCGCGATGGGCGACACCACCGACGAGCTGCTCGACCTGGCCAACCAGGTCAGCCCGCTGCCGCCGGGCCGCGAGCTGGACATGCTGCTCACCGCCGGGGAGCGGATCTCCATGGCGCTGCTCGCCATGGCCATCCACAACCTGGGGTACGAGGCCCGCTCGTTCACCGGCTCCCAGGCCGGTGTGATCACCACCTCGGTGCACGGCCGGGCGCGGATCATCGACGTCACCCCGGGCCGGCTCAAGGGCGCGCTCGACGAGGGCGCGGTGGTGATCGTCGCCGGCTTCCAGGGCGTCTCGCAGGACACCAAGGACGTCACCACGCTGGGCCGGGGCGGCTCGGACACCACCGCCGTGGCGCTCGCCGCCGCGCTGCACGCGGACGTCTGCGAGATCTACACCGACGTGGACGGCATCTTCAGCGCCGACCCGCGGATCGTGCCGAACGCCCGGCACATCAAGCGGATCACCTATGAGGAGATGCTGGAGCTGGCCGCCTGCGGCGCCAAGGTGCTGCACCTGCGCAGCGTGGAGTACGCGCGGCGCGCGGGGTTGCCGATCCGCGTCCGTTCGTCATACTCGACCAACACCGGCACCATGGTCACCGGATCGATGGAGGACCTTCCCGTGGAACAGGCACTGATCACCGGGGTCGCCCACGACCGCAGTGAAGCCAAGATCACGATCGTCGGCGTGCCGGACGAGCCGGGCGCCGCCGCCAGCATCTTCGACACCGTGGCCGGCGCCGAGATCAACATCGACATGATCGTGCAGAACGTCTCCACCGAGGGCACCGGCCGCACGGACATCTCGTTCACGTTGCCCAAGACCGACGGACCCACCGCCATGGCCGCGCTCAGCAAGATCCAGGAAGCGGTCAAGTTCCGGGGC
This sequence comes from Micromonospora sp. NPDC050200, assembly GCF_040656135.1. NCBI lineage: Bacteria > Bacillati > Actinomycetota > Actinomycetes > Micromonosporales > Micromonosporaceae > Micromonospora > Micromonospora sp. NPDC050200. The sequence continues at coordinate 136,307 of NZ_JBFALG010000004.1, read as the reverse complement.
CTGCTCTACGACGACCACGTCGGCAAGGTGTCGCTGATCGGCGCCGGCATGCGGTCGCACCCCGGTGTCGCGGCCGGCTTCTTCGCCGCGCTCGGCGCGGCCGGGGTCAACATCGAGATGATCTCCACCTCGGAGATCCGGGTCTCCGTGGTCTGCCGGGACACCGACCTGGACAAGGCGGTCCGCGCCATCCACGAGGCGTTCGACCTGGGCGGCGACTCCGAGGCCGTGGTCTACGCGGGGACGGGACGGTAGCGCCCGTGTCGGCGCAGCCCACGCTCGCCGTCGTCGGGGCGACCGGCGCCGTCGGGGCCGTGATGTGCGAGCTGCTCTCCTCCCGGCGCAACGTCTGGGGTGAGATCCGGCTGCTCGCCTCGGAGCGCTCGATCGGGCGGAAGGTGCGCTGCCGGGGCGAGGAGCTGACCGTCGCGGCGCTCACCCCGGAGGCGTTCGACGGCGTCGACGTCGCCCTGTTCGACGTACCGGACGAGGTCTCCGCCGAGTGGGCGCCGGTCGCGGTGGGCCGCGGGGCGATCGTGGTCGACAACTCCGGCGCGTTCCGGATGGACCGGGACGTGCCGCTGGTGGTCCCGGAGATCAACCCCGAGCAGGTCCGCAACCGGCCCAAGGGGATCATCGCGAACGCCAACTGCACGACTCTCGCCATGATCGTGGCGATCGCCCCGCTGCACCGCGAGTATGGGCTGCGTGAACTGGTGCTCGCCTCGTACCAGGCGGTGTCGGGGGCGGGTCAGGCCGGCGTGGACGCGCTGCACCTCCAGCTCGGCAAGATCGCCGGGGACCGGGTGCTCGGCTCCCGCCCCGGCGACGTGCGCCAGGCGGTCGGCGACGACCTCGGCCCGTTCCCCGCGCCGCTGGCGCTCAACGTGGTGCCGTGGGCCGGATCCCTCGCCGACCTGGGCTGGTCGTCCGAGGAGATGAAGATCCGCAACGAGTCGCGCAAGATCCTCGGCCTGCCCGACCTCAAGGTCTCCGCGACCTGCGTACGGGTGCCGGTGGTGACCGGCCACTCGGTGGCGGTGCACGCGGTCTTCGCCACCGAGGTGGACGCCGAGGGCGCCCGGGAGGCGCTGCGCAACGCCCCCGGCGTGATCCTGGTCGACGACCCCGCCGCCGGCGAGTTCCCGATGCCGATCGACGCGGTCGGCACCGACCCCTCCTGGGTCGGCCGGATCCGTCGCGCCCTGGACGACCCACGCGCCCTCGACCTCTTCGTCACCGGCGACAACCTCCGCAAGGGCGCCGCCCTGAACACCGCCCAGATCGCCGAACTCCTCGCCGAACAACTAACCCACCCCTAACCCCCCACCCCCGCCCCACCCCGCCCACCCCACCCCACCCCGCCCACCCCGCCCGCCCCGCCCACCCCGCGCCGATCTTGCAGTTTGGGTCCAGGGTAAACGGGACAAAGCGTGCAAAGCGGGGGCCGAAAGTGCAAGATCGCGGGGATGGGGGCGGGGACGGGGGTGGGGGTGGGGGAAGTGGGGGGTGTCAGGGGGTGGCTAGGCGGACGGCGTCGCGGCCCTGGCGCTTGACGGCGTAGAGGGCCTGGTCGGCTCGGCGGAGGGTTAGCTCGGCGGACTCGCCGGGTTGGGGGAGGGCCACGCCGACGCTGATGGTGCGGCCGGTACGCCGGGCCGCCTCGGTCAGCCGTTCGGCGATCCGGACCGCCTCCTCGGGGCGGCTCACCTCGATCACCGCGACGAACTCGTCGCCGCCGACCCGGTACAGCTCGTCGCCCTGGCGCAGCGCCCCCTCCAGCGCCCGGGCCAACCCGACCAGCAGCCGGTCACCGGCCTGGTGGCCGTACGTGTCGTTGACCTCCTTGAACCCGTCCACGTCGATGGCGAGCAGGGCGGTACGCCCCGGCGTGGCCGCCCTGATCCGCTGGCCGAACGGCCCGGTGTGCCGCAGCCCGGTGAGCGGGTCGGAGTTGGCCTGCTCGCGGAGCCGGGCCAGGGTACGCAGCCGGTCCAGCGCCCCCCAGGCCTGCCCGGCCAGCAGCTCGATCAGGTTGACCGTGGTCGGGTCCGGCCGCAGCAGCCGCTCGTCGGCGACCAGCAGCACCCCGCCGGAGTCGGGCGGGCCGACCGGCACCGACACCAGGGTGCGCGCCCCCGCCCGGGCCAGCGGCTCGTACTCGTCGGTCGGCGGGTGTCCCGCCTCGCCGAGGGTGTACGCGGTGCCGTGCCGGTGGGCGCGGGCCACCATCCGGCCGAGCGGCCCGGCGCCGGCCTCGGTCAGCTCGGCCCGGATGCGGGACTCCAACTCGCCGGACGCGCCGGTCGGGGCGCCGAGCCGGGGGCCGGGCTGGCCGGCGAACACCAGCACGGCGGCGGAGAGGGTGGAGACGTCCCGGGCCGCGGTGAGCGCAGTACCCATCAGGTCCCACTCGGTGGGGGCGGACGTCAGGGCGGTGGCGTGCCGCAGCAGCTTCTCGCTTCGGCTCTCGGCCGGCGGCCCCCCGAGCGCCACGATCCGCGCGCCGAGCCGGCCGGCCAGCCGGTCGGCGGTCTGCCGCCACGGCCCCAGCTCGGCCGGCCCGCTCCACTGGAGGTCGAGCACCCCGATCGGGCGGCCCGCCGGGTCGAGTACCGGTACGCAGATCTCGGCGGTGACGTCGGGGCGCAGCGGGAGGTAGTCCGGGTCGGCGGCGACGTCGGGCACCGTGGCCCCCTCGCCGGAGGCGTAGACCCGGCCGACGATGCCGGACTTGGGCGGCACGGTGGAGAAGACCTGCCACGAACCGGTGGCGGCGATACAGCGCAGCCGGTCGTGGACCTGGAGCAGGACGGAGATCGTCGCGGGGGCGTACCGGGCGAGCGCGGTCACCGTCCACTGGCACGCCTCGACGGCGGTCGACGCCATCGGCAGGCGGACCGTGACGTCGCGGACGACTCGCTCGTGATCCACGTTCTTCCAGGTGGGGGAGGGGCCCGGTCGGCGCCGGGGCTGCGATCAAGCGTACTCAGCCGGTGGCGCTCCGCCCACGTAAAGATCATCTGCTGTTCGTACACATGTGCCATCCACAGGCTGTGGACAGGGCCTGTTGGGCTGCGCGACGGGGCCGCGCCGGGGGCGTGCCGGGGTTAGCGTGAGGGTCCCGGTCGCAGTGGAGGAGCCATGCTCATCGCCCAGCTGAGTGACCCGCACGTGACCACCGGCGTGCTCGCCGCCGCGCCCGCCGCCGGCCTGCACCGCGCGCTCGGCCGGGTACTGGCGCTGCGCCCCCGCCCGGACTGCGTGGTGATCACCGGCGACCTGGTCGACCAGGGCCGCCCCGATGAGTACGCGGCGCTGCGCGAGGTGATCGGCCGGTATCCGCTGCCGGTGCACCTGGTCGCCGGCAACCACGACGACCGGGAGTCGCTGCTGGACGCCTTCGGCGGCACCCCGTACCTGGGTGGCGGCTTCTCCGCGTACTACCACGTCGACCATCCGGACGTGACCGTCGTGGTGCTGGACTCGCTGGCCCCCGGCCAGGGCGGTGGCCGGCTCGGCGACGACCAGCTCGGCTGGCTCGACGGGGTGCTGGCCGGCCGCCCGGACGTGCCCGCCGTGGTCTGCGTGCACCACCCGCCGGTCGCCGTCGGCGTCCCGGCCGCCGACGCCATCCGGCTCGCCGACGGTGACGCGCTCGCCGAGGTCGTCCGCCGACACCCCCACGTGGTACGCGTCGCCGCCGGCCACCTGCACCGCCCGGTGACCACCGCGTACGCCGGCACCGTGCTCACCGTCGCGCCGAGCACCTGGCGGCAGGCGTCGTTGACCATGCGCGCCGACGACGAGATCGGCTGGGTCGACGAGCCGACCGCGTTCCTGCTGCACGCGGTCGACCACGGCGGCTGCGTCACCCACACCGTGCAGGTCAGCCACGCCGCCGGCCAGACCTGCGGCTTCTGACCCCGCGGTCGCCCTCGCCGGCGCTGCCGTCCCGCTCCCGGGCCGCCTGGTCGGCGCCACCGACGGGAATCCGACGCCGGATCGCCGGGCCGTTTTCACCTACCCGTCATGTCGGAATGGTCCGAACGTCCAGGCCAGGCCACCTCGCGTATCCGCAGGTCTGTTCGACTTCCCCAGTCGACCGGCGATGGGCGGAGATGAGAAGCTGTCTCCCGACGCAGCGGCGACCCCCGACCGCCGCCATTCGCGATCTACCCCTGTCACGGCACGAATCAGGGTGGCCGGGCGAACCATCGCCCGTGCGACGTCAACGCCGAACCTCACGAGGAGTTCCATGTCCGTCCCCGGGATGCGTCGGGCCGCCATCGGCCTGACCGCACTCGCCGCGGCCGCGCTGAGCACGGTCGCCGTCCAACCGAGCCAGGCTGAGGCCGGTCCCAAGCCGGTCGACGTCAAGCTGCTCGCCCTCAACGACTTCCACGGCAACCTCGAACCGCCGACCGGCTCCAGCGGCACCATCGCCGGCCAGTTCGCCGGCGGCGCGGAGTACCTCGCCACCCAGCTCGCCAAGCTGCGCGGCGCCACCGAGGAGGAGCGGGAGCGCACCATCACGGTCGCGGCCGGCGACCTGATCGGCGCCTCTCCGCTGCTCTCCGCCGCCTTCCACGACGAGCCGACCATCGAGGCGCTCACCATGGCCGGGCTGGACTTCGCCAGCGTCGGCAACCACGAGTTCGACGAGGGCGCCAACGAGCTGCTGCGTATCCAGAACGGCGGCTGCCACCCGGTCGACGGCTGCGCGGACGGCACCCCGTACGCGGGCGCCGGTTTCAAGTACCTCTCCGCGAACGCGTTCAAGACCGCCACCGGCCAGCCGCTGCTGCCGCCGTACGCGGTCAAGAAGGTCGACGGCGTCAAGGTCGGCTTCATCGGGATGACCCTGGAGGGCACCCCGCAGATCGTCTCCCAGGAGGGCGTCGCCGGCCTCACCTTCAGCGACGAGGCGGAGACCGCCAACAAGTACGCCCGCATCCTGCGCGCCCAGGGCGTGGAGACCATCGTCGTGCTGCTGCACGAGGGCGGCCAGCAGGACGCGACCGGCGGCATCAACGACTGCAAGGGCTTCACCGGCCCGATCGTCGACATCGCCAACGGGATGGACCCGTCCATCGACGTGGTGGTCAGCGGGCACACCCACCAGGCGTACAACTGCGAGATCAACGGCAAGTTGGTCACCAGCGCCAGCTCCTTCGGCCGCCTGGTCACCGACATCGACCTGAAGATCGACCGGCAGACCGGCGACGTGCTCACCGCCAAGGCCAACAACGTCGTGGTCACCCGGGACGTCGACAGGAGCCGGGCGCAGACCGATCTGATCACCCACTACAAGGCGGCGCTCGGCCCGGTCGCCACCAAGGTCGTCGGCAAGACCAACGAGAAGCTCGACCGCGTCCAGGAGACCCTCTTCGGTACGGCCAAGGGTGAGTCCCCACTCGGCAACGTGATCGCCGACGCGCAGTACGCCGCGACCGACGACGAGCAGGGCGCGCTCGGCGCGTTCATGAACCCCGGCGGTGTCCGCGCCGACCTCGACGCCGGCCTGGTCACCTACGAGGAGGCGTTCACGGTCCAGCCGTTCGCCAACAACCTGGTGACGCTCGACCTCACCGGGGCGCAGCTCTACTGCATGCTGGAGCAGCAGTTCGTGGTCGGCCGGACGCTCTACCCGTCCTCGTCGGTCCACTACACCGTCGACGTGAACGGCACCACCGGCACCACCACCGACCCGTGCGCCGGCACCCGGGTCGTCCGGGGCAGCCTCACCCTCGGCGGCGTGGCGGTCACCGACGGTGCCACCTACCGGGTCACGGTGAACAACTTCCTGGCTGGCGGCGGCGACGGGTTCAGCGTCCTCAAGGGCGGCACGAACCAGGTCACCGGCATGATCGACCTGGACGCGTTCGTGGCGTACCTGACCGCGTCCTCGCCGGTCTCCGCGCCGGCCCTGGACCGGATCCGCACCACCGCCGAGGTCCCCGCCGCCTGACGGCAGGACCCACCCGCGAACGGGCCCTGGAGCATCCGCTCCGGGGCCCGTCCCCGTTCGTCGGTTCCCGGCCCCGCCGGCGCCCGGCGGATCAGGCGGCGACGGGCGTAGGGGTGGGGGTGGGGGTGGGGGTGCGGCCGTCCTGGATCGCGGTGAGCAGGGGGCGCAGGGAGAGGGCGATCAGTGAGGCGGCCAGGCAGCCACCCACCACGACGGCGACCCAGACCTTGCCGTCGGCGGCGCCGATCAGCGGGCCGGCGGTGACCGGGCCGATCACCCCGCTGATCCCGAAGATCATCGAACTCATCGCGTTGTACCGGCCGCGCAGTTCGTCGGTGGCGAGCGCGTTGGTCAGCGCCGGCATCACCGGCGACAGCATCGTCTCGCCGAACCCGAAGATCGCCGCGCAGGCCACCACGCCCAGCGCCGCGGCCAGCGCGTTGCCCGTGCTCAGCAGGCCGGCCGCGCCGAGGACCAGCCAGGCGGTCGCGAAGACCGCGCCCACCAGCGCCAGCCCGCCGGTACGGCTACGCCCCTCCATCCGCCGGATCACCAGCAGTTGGGACAGCACGATCATCACGGTGTTGCCGGCCAGCGCCCAGGCGACCACCCGCGGGGTCACCTCGGCCACCCGGACCGCGTACGCGGTGAAACCCACCTCGATCTGGGCGTACCCGCAGGTGGTGAGGACCAGGCCGAAGATGACCAGGCGGCGGAACGGGCGGTCCCGCAGCACGGTCAGGTAACCCCCGCCGGCCGTCTTCGCGCCGGCCGGACCGGCGGCGAGCCGGTGCCCGACGTGCGGCAGGGTGAGCAGGATGATCGCCGGCGTCAGGTAGCTGAGCGAGTCGAGCAGGTAGATCAGCTGGAAGGTCGCCGGGCGGGCGACGTCCACGATGGCACCCGACGTCAGACCGCCCACGCCGATGCCGAGGTTGAGCAGGGCGAAGTTCAGGCCGTACACCCGTTGCCGCTCGTCGTCGGCGGTGAGCGAGGCCAGGATGGTGTTCTGCCCGGACCAGATCGCCGAGCCGCCGATCGCGATCACGGTGGCCACCCCGAACGCGGAGGCGGTCGAGTCGACCACGGCCAGCGACCCGGTGCCGATCGCCTCGATCAGCAGCGCCGGCAGCACCACCCGGCGGGCGCCGAACCGGTCGATCAGCGTCCCGCCCAGCGGGGAGAGCGCCAGGGTGACCGCGCCGTACCAGCCGATGACCAGGCCGGCGCGCGGGTCGGAGAGGCCGCGCACGTCGGTCAGGTAGATGAACAGGAACGGCAGGGTGAGGCCGCGCCCGATCGCCGACAGCAGGGTGCCGAGCAGGATGCGTCGGGCTTCCGGACGGCGGGGGAGGGATCGGCGCAGCATGCCCGCGATTCTGTCCGCCGGGGCCGACAGGCCGCGACAGGATTTTGCCGCCCCCCGCCTGCGGCGTGATCGAAGCCACGTCGGCGGGCGTTGTCGGTCGGCTCTGCCATGCTGGCCCGGTGAGCGTGACCTGGCGACACCTGCCCGCACCGGCCCGCGAGATCGCCGGCGCCGCCACCGACGCGGTCGAGGCGGCCAGGGCTCGCGACGGCGAGGCGTACGAGGTGGCGACCGCGCGGCTGGTCGGCACCGAGCGCTCCGGTCTGGTGCTCGGCGCGGTGGTGCGGCTGCTGCTGGAGGAGACCCACCCGGACGGGCTGGACGGCGACGACGTCCGGCAGGTGCTGGAGCGGTGCGTCCGGGCGGCCGCTCCGTGGCGCCCCGACGTCGACCCGCACGTGGTGCTCGTCCTGCTGGCCGGTGCGCTCGGCGTGTACGACCCGGGCGAGGACGACGCCCCGCCCGTCCCGGCGGCGATCGCCCGGCACGCTCCACTGCTCGTCGCCGACCTGCTCGCGGTGACGGGCCGGCCGGTGGAGGGCTACCTGGGCGCGGCGTTCACCGAGATCGAGCGCACCGAACGGCACGACTGACCGGTTCGGCCGAACGGGCCGGGGGCATCGACCGATCCGCGCTGCTCACATCGGCGGGCATCGCGATATTCTCGGCGCACCACATGATCGACTTTCACGGGGATGGTTGATGGACATTCGCGCATGGGCGCGCCTCGCGGTCGTACCCCTGGTGGGTGGTGCGGGCCTGGTGGCCCCGGCGGCGGTCGCGGCGGTCGCGGCGCCGACGCCGGTCACCGAGGCGGCGGCGAGCGAGCTGTACGTGAGCAACAAGGACTGCGCAGCGGGTGGGGGCGGCAGCATGGACGCGCCCTACTGCACGATCTCGGCGGCGGTGGCCGCCGCCCAGCCCGGCCAGACGGTGCTGGTGCAGCCGGGCGACTACCCGGAGGCGGTCACGGTCGACCGGTCCGGCACCGAGACCGCGCCGATCACGATTCGCGCGGTCAACGGCCCGGGCGGCACCGTCCGGGTCGGCAACACCGTCAGCGGAGTGCTCACCGGTCCGGTCGTCACCCTGGCCGGGGTGCACGACGTCCGGGTCGAGGGCTTCCGTCTCGTCGGGTATTCCGAGCAGCCCCTGGTGCTGGTCGACGGGGCCACCCGGGTCACGGTGGACAGCCTCGACGGGGTCGCCAGCCGCGCCGCCGGCACCGTCCGCGTGACCGGCGCGTCGGCCGACGTCACGGTCAGCAGGAACTTCCTGGCCAACCTGCCCGGCCACCTGCCCAGCGTCGCCGTCGAGGCCGGGGTCACCGGCGCGGTGGTGGTCAACAACGAGCTCTCTTACGGCGGCGTGCGGGTCAGCGACGCCCCGGGCGCCGTGGTCACCAACAACACCGTCGTGACGAACTGCCGCACCGGCGTCGACGTGATCGGGGCATCGACCGGCGTGAGCGTCCGGAACAACATCGTCCGCACCAACCAGAGCCGCGCGGCGTGCAGCATCCCCGGGAACGCCACGGCGATCTCCGTGGCCGGGGACGCGACGGAGGGCACCGTCGTCGACCACAACCTGATCGACCCGGTCACGGGCGGCGCCCTCTACTCCTGGGGCGGCGAGAGCTACGTCGACCTGGCCGCGTTCCGGCAGGCGACCGGGCAGGCCGGGCACGATGTCACCGCCGACCCGCTGCTGGTCCTCGGGGCGGCCCACAGCGTCCGTCCGCACTGGACGGTCAGTCCGCAGTCGCCGGCGGTCGACTCCGCCGACGACACCGCGCCGGGTGTCGCCGCGACGGACTTCTTCGGTAACGCGCGGGCCGACAACCCGGACGTGGCCAACACCGGCACCGGCTCCCGGTACGTCGACCGTGGCGCGGTCGAGGCCCAGGGCGGGCTGCGCAACTTCGAGACCGGCATCAGGCACCGGGCCGGCGCCGGCCCGCTGACGGTCACCGCCAACGCGGGGCCGCTGTACATGTGGCCCACCCGGCAGGGTGGGTCGACGATCGCGTACCGCTTCGACGGCGAGCGGTACTGGCGGGTGACCAGCGCCACCACGCAGGACCACTCGTTCCGTCGTGCCGGGGCCGGCTGCGTGCAGACGTACAGCAGCCTTGACGGCTTCCGTACGACGATCGACACCGGCGCGTACCAGGCCTGCACGATCCTCGGCGCGCTCTACACGCCGGTGGCGCCGACCCGGGTGCTGGACACCCGGTCGGCCACGGGTGTCGCCACCACCACCCCGGTGCCGGCGAACTCGGAGATCGTGCTCTCCGTGCCGAGCGTCGCCGGGGTGCCGGCCACGGACATCACCGCACTGGTGCTCAACGTGACGGTCACCCGGCCGACCGCCGCGGGTTTCATCACCGTCTACCCGGACGGCACGAAGCTGCCGACGTCCTCGAACGTCAACTACGTCGCCAAGGAGACGGTGCCGAACCTGGTCACCGTGCCGATGAGCAACGGGAAGATCCGGATCCGCAACACCGGTAGCGGCACGGTGCACCTCGTCGCCGACCTGCAGGGCTTCTACGGTCGGCAGGGCTCCGGGCTGAAGCCGCTCGCCCCGACCCGGGTGCTGGACACCCGCACCGGGGCGGGCACACCGATCGCCGCCAACAGCCAGCTCCGGCTGGACCTCTCCGGCCGGCTGCCGGCCGACGCCACCGCGGTGGTGCTCAACGTGACGGTCACCCGGCCGACCGCGAACGGCGTGCTCACCGTCTACCCGGACGGCTCGCCCGTACCGGTGGCGTCGAGCCTGAACTTCGTGACCGGCCAGACCATCCCCAACCTGGTGATGGTGCCGGTCACCGCCGGCCGGGTGCTGATCCGCAACGCCAGCTCGGGCACGACCCACGTGGTGGCGGATCTGGCAGGCTACTTCGGCTCCGCCACCTCCGGGGCGGACCAGCTCTTCGTGCCGGTCGGGCCGTACCGGGTGGCCGACACCCGCAACGGCTACGGCTGGGAGAACCGCCCGCAGGTCGCGCCCCTGAGCGCGTACGAGAAGGCCAGGTTCGTGGCGGCCTTCCAGGGGCAGTGCGCGATCTGCCCGAGGCCGACGGCCGCCGTGCTCAACCTGACGGTGACCGCCCCCACGGCCGCCGGGGTGCTGACCGGGTACCCGGCTCGTGAGCAGCCGCCGACCGCGTCGAACGTCAACTTCGTCGCGGGGGAGACCGCCTCGAACGCGGCCCTGGTGAAGGCCGACTACACCGGCCGGATCGAGGTCCTCAACAACAGCAAGGGCTCGACCGGGACCGTGGTCGACCAGTCGGGATACTTCATCGCCCCGGCCTGACGGTCACCGCCGGTCCGCAGCGGCCGCGCCCCCGGTCTTCCGTCCGGGGCGCGGCCGCTGCGCCGTTCCGGCACCGATCTCCGGAGCCCGGTGAACCTCGGGGCCCTCCACGTTGTCTAGGCGGGGGACAGGGCGTGCTGGTGGCCGCCGAGGGCGCGGCGCTCGGCTGGCGGGCCGGCTCCGGCCCGTGGATCGACGCCGGTCGGGACGCGGCCCTGCTGCCGGCCACCGTCACCGAGATCCGCGTCGTCTCGGCCGGGGGCGCCACCACCGTGTCGGCGGCTCCCTGACCCGCCGAGGGTCACCGTCCGGGCGGTGACCCTCGGTCAGGGGCTGGCGGCGAGGAAGACGAACGCCGCGAGCAGCACCAGGTGCACCCCGCCCTGGAGCACGGTCGCCCGACCGGGGACGACGGTGAGCACGCCGGTCACCGCGGTCAGCGCCAGCAGGGTCATCTGCGTGCCGCCGAGGCCGAGCAGCAGCGGCCCCTCCAGCCAGATCGTGGCGACCGCTATCGCCGGGATGGTGAGGCCGATGCTGGCCATCGCGGAGCCGAGGGCGAGGTTCAGGCTGATCTGCACCCGGTCGCGCCGGGCGGCTCGGGCCGCGGCGAGGGTCTCGGGAAGCAGCACGAGCAGCGCGATGACCACGCCCACGAAGGCCGGCGGGAGGTTCGCGGCGGCGACGCCCGCCTCGATGGCGGGGGAGACGGTCTTCGCCAGGCCGACCACGGCGACCAGTGAGATGATCAGCAGGCCGAGACTGGCCAGCGCGGTACGCGTCGACGGCGGGTCGGCGTGCCCGTCGCCGTCGGCGTCCACGACGCTGCCGTCGCTGGTGACGGGGAGGAAGTAGTCGCGGTGCCGGCCGGTCTGCACCATGACGAAGAGCAGGTAGAGGGCGAGCGACGCCACCGCGGCGAAGGTCAGCTGGGCGGGGGAGAACTGGGGCCCGGGCCGGGCGGTGGTGAAGTTCGGCACCACCATGCTCAGGGTGGCGAGGGTGGCCACGGTGGCCAGCGCCCCGCCGGTGCCCTCCGGGTTGAACACCGCCACCCGGCGGCGGAGCGCCCCGATCAGCAGGGACAACCCGAGTATGCCGTTACAGGTGATCATGACGGCGGCGAAGACGGTGTCCCGGGCCAGCGACTGGGTCTTTTCCCCGCCGCTGATCATCAGGGTGACGATCAGCGCGACCTCGATGACGGTGACCGCCACGGCGAGCACCAGCGAGCCGTACGGTTCGCCGACCTTGTGTGCGACCACCTCGGCGTGGTGGACGGCCGCGAGCACCGCGCCGGCCAGGAAGGCGGCCACCACCGCGACCGTGATCCCGGAGACGTCGCGCCCCCAGGTGAGGGCGAGCAGCACGACCGCCAGCGCGGGTACGACGAAGGTCCAATCGGTCAGACGGGGTCGGATCAGCGCGGTCATGCCGTCAACAATGCCAGGCGATTCGATCAACTGCGGACGGTCGACCACCGACATGACCGCCGTTGAACAGCTCGGAAGCCCCTGCCGAAGGCTCCGTCAGCGGACTCTCCGGCCCGGGGGCGTTCGCCCGTCCGGTCGGGGCAGCGGGCGCCGGGCCGGCGATCCGCCCTCGCCACCACCGCTCGCGGCGGCCCGGTCGAGCCCGTGCCGACCAGCCCGAACGGCCGACTCTGCGGACTCCGGCACCACCCACGCAGTCCCTTAACCAAAACCAGTGGTTCATTTAACTATGCCGCTGCGCCCGACGTCGTACGGTCGGGCGGTCAACATCCATGTGGGATACGGGGCCCAGGAGGATCTCAGTGGTCAGACGCAGTGTCGCCCGGCTCGCCGTCGCGTTCACGGGGGTGGTCACCCTGCTCGTCGCGGGGCAGACCGCCGCCTACGCCGCACCGACGAACGACGACTTCTCCGCCGCGGTGACGGTGGAGAACGTTCCCTTCACCACCACCATCGACACCACCGACGCCACGTCGGACCCGACCGACCCGACCGGTTGTGCCAACAAGGGGTCCGTCTGGTTCAGTTTCACCCCGACCGTGGACGGCCGCGTCGAGGCCCACACGTTCGGCAGCGACTACTACACGGTGCTCTCGGCCTGGACCGGTGAGCAGGGGTCGCTCACGCGGGTGGCCTGCAACGACGACAACGGCAGCCAGCGGTCCCGGATCCGCTTCGCGGTCGCCGCCGGCACGACGTACCACTTCATGGTCGGCACCGGCGGCTACGGCGACACCACGGGCGGCTCGCTCCGGTTCTCACTCGACCAGGTCGCGGCACCCGCGAACGACGACTTCGCCGACGCGATCACGGTCGGCAGGCTGCCGTACGCGAACACCCAGAACTACGCCGGCGCGACCGCCGAGGCCGGGGAGCCCACGTCCTGCGTCACCTCCACCTACACGGCCTGGTACGCGTACACGCCGACGACCACCGGCTCGGTCACGGCCCGGACGAACCCGGGCTATGCCGGCATCGCCGCCTACACGGGTTCCTCGCTGACCGCGCTCTCCCGGGTGGGGTGCACGCGCCTCTACGACTACCGCCCGCTGACCTTCGTTGCCCAGGCCGGCAGGACGTACCTGTTCCAGGTCGGCTCGGACGGCAGCGCCTCGCACACCTTCCAGCTCGACGTGGCGCCCGACCCGACGGTCGAGTTCTACCACTACCCGAGCGACCTCAGCTCGTACGACCAGGTCAGCCTCAGCAGCTCCGCCTACGACCCGGCCGGCGCCGGCATCGCCTCCTTCGCGTGGGACTTCGGCGACGGGACGACGTCGACCGAGGCGTACCCGGTCCACCGGTTTCCCGGCGACGGCGACTGGACCGTCCGGCTCTCCGTGCGGACACTCGACGGGCGCACCGCGTCGGTCACCCACGTGGTGCCGGTCCGCACCCACGACGTCGCCGTCGTCAAGCTGAACGTGCCGTCGACGGCGCGGGTGGGGCAGACCATCGGAGTCACCGTCCAGGTCCAGAACACCCGGTACGACGAGACCGTCCGGGTCGACCTCGAGCGGAGCGGTCCCACCGGCTACGCCTCCGTCGGGTCGTCCACCCGCCCGGTCCCGGCCACGGGTACGGGTACGGGGAAGACCACCCGCTTCGACATCGACTACACCGTCACGGCCGACGACCTGGCGATCGGCAAGGTCTCGTTCCGGGTGGTTGCCGAGTTGGTCGACGCGCGGGACGCCCTCCCGTACGACAACGAGCTGCGCTCGGCACCGGTAAAGGTCAACTGAACCGTCGACGCCCCGGACGGTGGGTCGCACACGCGACCGCACCGTCCGGGGCCGTCCACGCTGCTCAGGCGGCGAACACCAGCGCCAGGGACCCGACCACCGGCGCCGCGTACAGCAGCGGGAACGGGATGTGCGAGTACGAGCGCGCCCGGACCACGGTGACGACGGCCCCGGCGAAGTACAGCACCAGGCCGACCCCGGCCAGGACGCCGACGACCGGCACGAACAGGCCGGCCACCAGCCCCGCCGCCCCGGTGGCCTTGGCCGTGCCCAGCCAGGGCCACCACGAGCGGGGTACGCCGTAGTCCGCCAGCGGCTGCACGACCCACTGGGCGCGGAGGAAGACGGAGGCGGCCGAGAAGCCGACCATGGCGGCGGCCAGGAGGGTGACGACGACGTGGGTGGTGGACATCAGGTGTGCTCCTCGTTGTGCGGATGCCGGTGTCTTGAGTTCCTCACTGCACTGACACACGGCACGGCGCATCTGTGACATGGCGGGGATGTGGCGCGGGCAACTGAGCCTCGATCCGCCACTGCCGTTCCGCGCGCAGGCCCTCGAGCACTACGTACGCGGCAAGGCCTTCAACCTCGCCCTGCTCGCCACCGTGCAAGCAAAGCAGAAGGAACCGGAACGGGCCTGTGCCATCGGCGCGGAAGCGTTGGCTCTGACCTCGCGGCTGCGGTCGGCCCGAGCCGCCCGCTACCTACGCAACCTGCAAGCCCAACTGGCCCCACCGCCGGCGGCCCGCCGTCCGACAGTTCATCAGCCGCGTCGACGCACTCCTCGGCCCCACCCGCGCCGCTGCAGGCACTCGACTCGTGACCGGGATCGCAGGGTGCTCGCGTCGTTCGCTGCCTTCGGAGGAGCAGTGACCGCCGGAAACGAATCAAGGCCCTCGGTGGAGGGGCCTTGACCTTCACTTACCTCTGGTCGGGGTGGCCGGATTCGAACCGACGACCTCTTCGTCCCGAACGCGGCTGCGGCGCGTCGCGCATTGCCGTCCAATGCTGTCTGGTGCTGATCAGTGCGGCTACGGCATCGGCGCTGACGGTCCTTGCCCTAAAACTGTCAGCGGGTTCGCTACCTCCTCACTGCTTTCCGGCTAGTAGGCAAGTCCTAGTCGACCGGCTCCTCCCCGCGGTTCCCCTTCGCTCACCGCTGCACGGGCACGCAATGGCCACTCGGGCACGCCGTGACGAGGGGCGGTCAGCGATCTGGTGTCCCAAGTGCGAGGGTGAGGTCTTCTTCGGCCGCCAGCACAGCACCGTCGAACTCCACCTGCGCGGCGGCTACTGCGGCTGCCCGGTCATTGCCTGGCCAAAAGTGGGTGAGCATCAGTCGGCGGGCACCCGCCCGACGCGCCCAGAGACCGGCCTCGGTGGAGGTCAGTAGATTGCGTGTGGGGCGGCTGGTCTCGCCGTCGCGGTCGGTGGCCTCGACGATGAACAGGTCAGCGTCACGGCCCAGTTCGGCCAGCGCGGGGGTCGGGCCGGTGTCCCCAGAGTAGGCCAAGGCTATCCCGTCGGCCTGTATACGGATGCCTGCGTTGGGCACGTAGTGCGGGAGCGACAGCCCGGTGAGGTCGAACGGACCGACCCTGTAGCTGCCGGGCAGCAGGTGCATGTCGAAGACTGCATGTAGGTCGACGTCGGGCTCTAGGCCGCTGATCCGGTCGAGCACGCCTGCCGGGCAGTACAACGGCAGCCGTGGTTTCCCAGGCTCACCATAAAACCGCATCCGGAACAGCCCGTGCAGATCAATGCAGTGGTCAGGATGCTCATGAGTGATGACGACAGCGTCCACTGCACCATCTGGCCAGTGCCCGAGCAACCGCGGCAGCGTGGCGTAGCCCAGGTCAAGCACCAAGCGGTAGCCGTCCCAGTCCACGGCGAAACCGCTACAGGCACGGCCCGGCTCGGGAAAGGCACCAGAACTGCCGAGCACGGTGACCTGTCGCATCCGCATAGAATGCCAGACCGCCACCTATCTATCCGGACTGGTCCTTCGAGCGTGAAGCGGGTGACGGGGAATCGAACCCACACTGTCAGTCGGGCGCTGAACCGGGGAACGTACGTCGCCCCTGACGCCGGGCGGCTCCGCTTCGCGGACTACGGGGAGCGCTGGCTGAGTAACCGCAACGACGAGAAGGCGACCGCTGCGCGTGATGCGTCGATCATGCGCACCATGTTCTGCCACGGTGGGGGACGGTGCCGCTGGCGAAGATTGAGCACTCGGCCGTTCAGGAGTGGGTGACCAAGCTGGGGGAGCGGCTGTCGCCTGCCACCGTTCGCGGGTGCCACCGCCTCACCTCTGGAGTCCTTCGATCGGCGGTGCGGGACCGGCTCATCGGGTTCAACCCCTGCGAGGGCGTCCGGCTGCCACCCCGCCGCCGCATGGACACTGACGAGCTGGTCATCGCCCGCTCGGAGCTGTTCGGCAAGCTCCTGCCCGCAGTCCCGGATCGGTACCGGGCTCTGGTCGCCGTTGCCGCCGGCACCGGTCTCCGCTGGGGCGAGTGCGTCGGGCTCCGCTGGGATGCCGTAGACCTGGCCGCGGGCGCCCTCCGGGTGGTGCGCGTCGTGGAGGAGGTGTCCGGGCATGTGACGCTCAAGCCGTACCCGAAGTTACGAGCTGGCAGGCGGACCGTGCCGCTTCCGCCGTTCGTCGTCCAAGCGCTGACCGACCACCGGCAGTCCTTCGAGACGGGTGCAGAAGGCTTGATCTTCGTCGCCCGGACGGGCGAACCGCTCAAGCGCGGCACGTTCCGGGCGCGCATCTGGAAGCCATCCCTGCAACGAGCAGGCCTGCCCATCGGACTCCGGTTCCACGATCTTCGGCACTCGTACGCGACCTGGCTCGTCTCCGACGGCGTGCCGATCAACGACGTGGCGAAGGTTATGGGTCACGAGCAGACGTCCACGACTCTGGACCGCTACACGCACTCAACGCGTGACCGGGATCGCAGGGTGCTCGCGTCGTTTGCTGCCTTCTCGCTGCCTCCGAAGGAGCGATGACTCCTAGAAATGAATCAAGACCCCTCCGTGGAGGGGCCTTGACCTGCTGTTACCTCTGGTCGGGGTGGCCGGATTCGAACCGACGACCTCTTCGTCCCGAACGAAGCGCGCTACCAAGCTGCGCCACACCCCGAGGCGTGCCGACAAATAGTAGCCCACCCGCTCCGGTGGTCAAACTCGGTACCCCCTCGACCCGGCCCGCCCCCGACGGCCCGTCGCCGGGAACAGGACCGAAGCCGGGCGCCGCCCTGAGTCGTCTACGTCATCAGCTCCAAAGCGCCTCCGAAGCCTTCTCCCACCCGGCGCGACACGCCGGAGGAAGCAGGCGGGAAGGGGGCATCCGTCAGCGGGGGATGAGCGTCAGCACACTCGCCTCCGGCGGGCAGGCGAACCGCACCGGGGCGGTGGGGTGGGTGCCCAGGCCGGCGGAAACGTGCAGCCAGGAGTCCGATCCGGGCCAGCGGTGCAGCCCGCGCGCCATCGACCGGGGCAGCCCGCAGTTGGTCACCAGCGCCCCGTAGCCCGGCACGCAGACCTGACCGCCGTGGGTGTGCCCGGCGAGCAGCAGGCCGAAGCCGTCCGCGGCCATCCGGTCCAGCACCGCCGGCTCGGGGGAGTGCGCGAGCGCGATCGCGAGGTCGGCCGAGGCGGAGACCGGCCCGGCGACGGCCTCGTAGTCGTCCCGCTCGACGTGCGGGTCGTCCACGCCGACCAGCTCCACCAGTCGGCCCCCGGCCTTCACCGACGTCCGGGCGTTGTTGAGGTCCGCCCAGCCGGCCCCGGTGAGCACGTCACGCAGTTCCTCGTGGGGCAGCTCGACGCCCTCGGCGTACTCCCGGTTCGGCAGGAAGTAGGTGAACGGGTTCTTCCAGACCGGCCCGGTGTAGTCGTTCGAGCCGAAGACGAACGCGCCCGGGAAGTCCAGCAGCGGCTGCAGGGCCCGCAGCACCCCGGGGACGGCGTCGGGGTGGGCCATGTTGTCGCCGGTGACCACCACCAGATCCGGGTCGAGGGCGGCCAACGACGCCACCCACTGCTGTTTGCGTGCCTGGTCGGGCATCATGTGCAGGTCCGACAGGTGCAGCACGCGCAGCGGCTCCGCGTCGGCTGGCAGCACCGGCACGTCGTACCGCCGCAGGGTGAACATGTTGCGCTCGACGAGCGACGCGTACGCCAGGGTGGCCGTGCCCACGGCGACGGTTCCGGCGGCAAGGCGGAATAGTGTGCGCTTTCGCATGGCGTTCAGGGTAGTTTGACCGTCCATGAGCACGCTGAAGGACCGCCTCACCGCCGACATGCGCGCCGCTCTCAAGGCGCGCGACGAGCTGACCACCTCCACCCTGCGGATGGCCCTCGCGGCCGTCGGCACCGCCGAGGTCGCCGGCAAGGCCAAGCGCGAGCTCACCGACGACGAGGTGCTCGCGGTGCTGACCAAGGAGGCGAAGAAGCGGCGCGAGGCCGCCACCGCCTTCGCCGACGCCGGGCGTGGCGAGCAGGCCGCCAAGGAGATCGCCGAGGGCGAGGTGCTGGACCGCTACCTGCCCAAGCAGCTCTCCGACGACGAGCTGGCCGAGCTGGTCGCGGGGGCACTCGCCGCCGGCGGCTTCACCGGCAAGGCGCAGATGGGCCCGGCCATGAAGGCGGCCCAGGCCGCGGTGGCCGGCCAGGCCGAGGGGGGCCGGGTGGCCGCCGAGGTACGCCGACAGCTCGGCCTCTGACCCACGTACGCGAAACGGGCGGGCACCCTCGCAGGGTGCCCGCCCGTTCTTTGTGCCTACGTCAGCCGCGCGGCTTGGGGGAGCGTCCCGGACCGGGCGGGAGCGGGCCGCCGGGGGTCGCGGTGCCGGGCGTGCCCGGAGTGCCGCCACCGCTGCTCACCTGGATGGTGACCACACCACCCTTGATGGTCCGGTTGTCCGGGCTGGTGCCGGCGGCGGTGCCCGCCGGGCAGTTCGACGGGACCTTGACGTCCGAGACGACCGCCTCGAAGCCGGCGCCGTTGATCCGGGACTTGGCGGTGTTCAGGTCCTGGCAGGTGACGCTCGGGATGGAGCGCTGGTCACCCTCGGAGATCTTCTTGCCGGGCGGCTCGAAGTTGATCCGCTCCTTGCCCTTCATCGCGTCCCGCAGCGTCTCCCAGACCGGCGGGTTGATGCCGTCGGGCTCGTTGTGCTTCATCTTGACGTTGGTCTGCGGCCAGTCCGGGTCGGCCATGATGCCGGCGACCGCGTACTGCTTGGTCATCGCGACCAGGGCGGCGGTCTTCTCCGAGTCGGTGGTGCCGGACTTGCCGGCCACCGGCGCGTTGACGATCGTCTTCACCTGGCGGGCGGTACGGCTGCCGCCGCACTTGCTGGTGGAGGAGTTGTCACCGACCGGGCAGCGGGCGGCGTCCACGGCGGCCCGGGCCACCTCGGTGCTGACCCGCTTCTCGCAGCGCGGCTTGGCGATGTCGAGCTCCTTGCCGTCCGGCCCCTTGATCGACTGCACCGGGATCGGCTCGCAGTACTTGCCGTCCGCGGCCAGGGTCGCGTACGCGTTGGCCAGCTCCAGCGGGGTGGTCTGCGAGACGCCCAGGGTGAACGCGCCCCACTGGTGGGCCGAGTCCTTGGTGCCGGCGAACTTGGCGTCGTTGGTGGCCCGGAACTGGATGCCGAGGCGCTTCGCCACGTCGACCACGTTCTCCGCGCCGACCTGCTGCTGCAGCGGGACGAAGTAGGTGTTGATCGACTGGGCGAACGCGCTCCACATGTTCTGCACGCCGCCGGCCTTGCCGCCGGAGTTCTTCGGGCAGTAGAAGTGCGTGCCCGGGCAGGCGGCCGGTGAGCTGCTGCTGATGATGTATTCCGACTTGAACGTCTGCTGGGCGTTGATGGTGTAGCTGAGCGGGATGCCCTTCTCCAGGGCGGCCACGATGGTGAAGATCTTGAAGGTCGAGCCCGCCTGGTAGCCGGTGATGCCCTGGCCGCCGGTGAGCAGCGGGTTGACCGTTGCCGGGTAGTTGCCCCGGACCTTCTTCTTGGCCTTCGCCGGGTCGCTGGAGATCTTGTTCTTCGGGTGCTTCGGGTCGTCGAGCTTGAATTCCCGGTTCACCGCGAGCGCCCGGACCCGGCCGGTGCCCGGCTCCACCACGGCGACCATGGCGGCCTCCTTGGAGGTCTCCTTCTTGGCCTTGCGCACCGCCTTGTCCGCACCCCGCTGCGCCTGCGCGTCGAGGGTGGTGACGATGGTGTAGCCGCCGCTCTTCAGCCGCCGCTCCCGGTCGTACGTGGTCGAGCCGAACGTCTCCTCCTGCATCCACCACCGGTAGAAGTAGTCGCAGAAGAAGCCCCAGCCCTTCTCGTTGGCGGAGACGCAACCGTTCGGGGTGCGCTTGTCCTTGACCACCATCGGGGCCGCCTTGCCGGCGTCCGCCTCCTGCTGGTTGATGGCGCCGATCTTGACCATGTTGTCGATGACGTAGTTGCGCCGGTCGAGGGCGAGCGGGCGGCCGCTGCGGGTGGTCGGGTCGTTGGTGGTCGGCGCCTTGACCATGCCGGCCAGCATCGCGGCTTCCTCGAGCTTGAGCTTGCTCGGCGACTTGCCGAAGTAGACCTGGCTGGCGGCGTAGATGCCGTACGCGCCGTTGCCGAACGAGGCGATGTTCAGGTAGCGCTCCAGGATCTCGTCCT
Source organism: Micromonospora sp. NPDC050200 (assembly GCF_040656135.1). NCBI lineage: Bacteria > Bacillati > Actinomycetota > Actinomycetes > Micromonosporales > Micromonosporaceae > Micromonospora > Micromonospora sp. NPDC050200. Next base: position 115,719 of record NZ_JBFALG010000004.1, on the reverse strand, counting down.
TGGAGTACTCCTTGTCCATCTGGATCGCGTAGCGCATCTCGCGCAGCTTGCGGGCGCTGGTGTCCTCGGTCGCGGCGACCACGTCGGCCGGGTGGGTCGCCGAGTACGCGATGGCCAGCCGGACGTACTGCATCGTCAGCGTCGAGGCGCCCTGCTGGGAGTTGGTGCCGGACTGGTTGTTGACGAAGGCGCGGGCGACACCGTTGAGGTCGACGCCGTTGTGCTTGTAGAAGTCGTGGTCCTCGGCGGCGACGATCGCCTTCTGCATGACCGGCGCGATGTCGGCCAGCTTCACGTCCCGCCGGTTCTCGTCGTACATGGTCGCCAGCGGGGTCTTGCCGTCGGCTGCGAGCAGGTAGCTGATCTGTGGCGCGCGGGCCACGGTCAGCTCCTTCGGCAGTGCGCCGAAGGTCTCGGCCCCGGCCTTCGCGGCCAGTCCGGACATCGCCACCGCGGGGAAGGCCGCCGCTGCGACCACCACGCCGGCCAGCAGGCCACAGACAAGCAGCGATGCGGCGTTGGTGAAGACATTGTGGTCACGTTTCCGCATCCAGGTCACCTCGACAGGGTACGCGAGTAGGGAACGAGGGGCGCTGGGGCGTTCTTTCCCCATTTCCTGCGCGCGCCGACCTCGTTGTGCTAAACGCACGACCCCCGGTACGTGGTTGCGTGTGACCTGGCGCGAGTCTCCACCGAACGGCGGAGCCCCCGCAGCGTTTTCACGTACTCGGGCCGGGTAAGCGGCGGGCGAAGGCCCGGGAAGCCGGGAGTGTCCGGAATGATGGATTTTGCCGACAACGTTGCGTAATCAGGCGACTACAGAGCATGATGGTGGCGGCGACAGGGCCACACGTCGTCCGTGCCTCCTTGGGGAAGGAACGGGCCGGACGACCGGGGGGATCGACGGCTGGTCGCACGAGGTCGGTAGGTACTGCAAGGGGGGACGTGTACACATGGGCATGATCACTGACTGGCCGTCACTGGCGGCGTGTCAGAACGGGGACCCGGACGCGTTGTTCGTACAGGGCGCCGAACAGAACGTGGCGAAGAGGATCTGCCGGAGCTGCCCAGTTCGGTACGAGTGCCTGGCCGACGCGCTCGACAACCGGATCGAGTTCGGGGTGTGGGGTGGCATGACCGAACGCGAACGCCGGGCGCTGCTGCGTCGGCACCCGCAGGTGACGAGCTGGCGCAAGATGTTCGAGGCCGCGATGAAGAAGAACGCCAAGGACAAGTCCGGTAAGGACAAGGTCCTGGTGACCGCCGCCGGCTGACGCCGGTCACGGCCGGCTGATCGCCGCGCCGATCGTCCGCAGCCCGTCGACGTCGTGCACGTCGGCGGGCTGCGCCGTCACCGACACCGCCGGCACCGCCGGGAACGCCTCGGTGAACCGGGCCGCCACCTGTTGCTCGCGTACCGCCTGCTGGGCCAGCGCGGCGTGGGCCCGCAGCACGTCGACGGTGGCCGGGTGGCCGCCCAGCTCCGCCAGCCGCCCCGCGGCGGCGAGGCTCTCCGCGGCGCCCAGGTCGGGCACCGCCGGGCGGTGCACCCGGTTGAGCACCAGGCCGGCCAGCGGCATCCGCTCCTCGCGCAGCCGGCCCGCGAAGTAGGCCGCCTCCCGGACCGCGTCCGGCTCCGGCGCCGCGACCAGCAGGAACGCCGTCTCCCGGGCCTGCAGGACGCGGTACGTCTGCTCCGCCCGCTGCCGGAAGCCGCCGAACATCGAGTCCAGCGCGGCGACGAAGCCGGACAGGTCGGTGAGCAGTTGCGCGCCGAGCACCTTCTGCACCGCCTTCGAGAACATCCCGAAGCTGGCGGTGACGAGACTGAACATGCTCCGTCCCCCGCTGCGGGCCGGCACCAGCAGCAGCCGCAGCATCCGCCCGTCGAGGAAGCGGGAGAGCCGGGCCGGGGCGTCCAGGAAGTCCAGCGCCGAGCGGGACGGCGGGGTGTCCACCACGATCAGGTCCCACTCGCCGCGGGCGTGCAACTGGCCCAGCTTCTCCATCGCCATGTACTCCTGCGTGCCGGCGAAGGTCGAGCTCATGGCCTGGTAGAAGGGGTTGGCGAAGATCTCCGCCGCATTCGCCGGATCGGTGTGCTGGAGCACCACGTCGTCGAAGGTGCGCTTCATGTCCAGCATCATGGCGTGCAGCTCGCCGCCGCTGGCCTCGACGTCGAGCCCCTTGACCTGGCGGGGGGTGTTGTCCAGCTCGGTCAGGCCGAGCGACTGGGCCAGCCGGCGGGCCGGGTCGATGGTGAGCACCACCGTGCGGCGGCCGTGCCGCTCGGCCGCCCGCAGCGCGAGCGCGGCGGCCGTGGTCGTCTTACCCACCCCGCCGGCGCCGCAGCACACGACGATCCGCACGCCGGGATCGGCGAGAATCTGGTCGACGTCCAGCCGTGGCGCCGCGTCTTCGGAAGGCACCAATCGAGCGTATCGGGCCGGTGGTGTCCGTGCGCCCGTGCCGACGGCAGGTGTGAGTCAATCCGCCCGGCCGAGGAGCTCCGCGAGCGTCTCCAGCCCGGCCCGGTCCACCCCGTCAGGGAGCAGCGGCAGCTCGGTCAGGGGCAGCCCCAGCTCCGCCAGGTCCGTCCGGAGGGAGTCCTCCAGCTCGCGCCGGATCTGCTGGTCCCGCGCCTCACCGGTCAGGGCGGCCACGGTGGCCCGGTCGGCCGGCAGCCCGGCGGCGAGCAGCCCCCGCTTCAGCTCGGCCTGGGTCACCTCACGCCCGGCCGGCACCGGCGGCCGGGCGCCGTTGACGATCACCCGCCCGACCGGGAAGCCCAACTGGGTCAGCTCGGCGATCGCGTCGACCGTCTCCTGGACCGGCATCTCCTCCAGCAGCGTGACCACGTGCACCGCGGCCATCGGGGAGCGCAGCAGCACGGAGACCCCCTCGCTCTGGGTCTTGATCGGCCCGACCTTGGCCAGCCGGGCGGTCTCCGTGGTCACGTTCAGGAAGCGGCCGATCCGCCCGGTCGGCGGCGCGTCCAGCACCACCGCGTCGTACACCCGGCGCTGGCCGGCGGTGCGGGTGGTCGCCTCCTTCACCTTGCCGGTGAGCAGCACGTCCCGCAGCCCCGGCGCGATGGTGGTGGCGAAGTCGATGGCCCCGAGCTTGCGCAGCGCCCGGCCGGCCGCCCCGAGCTTGTAGAACATGTCGAGGTACTCCAGCAGGGCCAGCTCGGCGTCCACCGCCAGGGCCCGCACCTCGCCGCCGCCGGGGGCGTCGGTCAGGTGCCGCTCCTCGTACGGCAGCGGGTCGGTGCCGAAGAGCTGGGCGATGCCCTGCCGCCCCTCGACCTCGACCAGCAGGGTGCGCCGGCCGCCGCTGGCCAGGGCCAGCGCCAAGGCCGCCGCGACGCTGGTCTTGCCTGTGCCGCCCTTGCCGGTGACCACGTGCAGACGGGCCGGCCATCCGGTGGAGGTCGGGTCGGTCGGCCGCTCTGCTGCTCGCACCCGTCGAGCCTATCCACCCGGCGGCGTCAGGCCACCTCGCAGACCCACCAACCCGTCTTCCGTACGACGGTGAAGCGCAGCGCCTGTTTGGCGACCTTCTCGTCGGCGGTGATCACGGTGACCTTGGTGCTGACGGTGGCGCGGTCCCCGGTCTGGTCGTCCACCTTCGGGCTGGCCCAGCGGAAGCGGGGGTTGGCGTAGCTGGCGACGTACTTCTCCACCTCGGCGACCTTGGCGTCCAACTTCTCCCGGTCGCGGGAGTCCGAGCAGACGTAGCCGGCGGCCTTCTTCGCGTCCCGGTCCCGGTAGACGGCGGTGAGGAAGTCGTCCACCGCCACCGCCGGCTCCTTGGCGCCCTCGCCGTCCTCGGTGTTCCGCAGGGCCAGGAAGGCGGCCGTCCCGCCGCCGCCGCAGAGCAGCACGGCCCCGGCCAGCACGAGCGAGGCGATGAGCAGGCCGCGCCGGCGTTGGCCGACCGGCGCCTGGTACGCCGGTTGGGCGGGCGGGGATGGCGGAACGGCCCCCTGCCCCGGCTCCCCTGGGGAGATCGGGCCGGACGCGTCCGACGCGGGGGCGCTCGGCGAGCCGGTCGCACCGTCGTTCTGCGGTTGGGTCATGTGGTCTCCCGGGGATGGGCGTCCTCGCCGCCCCTGGCGTGGACGCGGGCTCGGGCACGGCGGGCGACGTGGCTCGCCCGTCCGAGGCGAAAGGGTAGCGGTCGATGGCTGTGGCGCGGCGGACCGTTCATGAGCCGTCGTCCCCGGGTGGTCACGTTCCGGACGAATAATGTGTCGCATATGTGACTCTGGGTGATCAACCATGCGCGCCTCGTTGTGGCCGTCCGGGCATCGGTCCTACGTTCGTGCCGGCGGGGGTGCGGGTCGGGCAGCGGGCCCGGTCCGGCGGCGGTCAGTTGATGGTTGAGGCCCGGAGGCAGTGCATGCGCGACGCGGACAACATCGCTCGAGCCCAGTTCCCGCCTGGCGACCGGGGCCGGCTCGCCGACCGGGGGGACGCGGCCGGGCCGGTCGGCGGACTCCCGATCAACGAGCGGTCGTACCGCCGCTGCGCCGAGCCGAACGAGGTGCTGCGCCCGCGGAACCGCGCCGGCGGGCGCGACGAGGAGGAGCCCGGCTACATCATCCACCTGCCCATCCGGGTGGCCGACCTGTCGGCGGCGACCGCGCTGGCCGGCACGGTGGCGGTCTCGCTGGGCTTCCTGCCCGAGCTGGACGCCGGGGAGACCACCGTCTCGACCGCCGACGACCAGAACAACCGGCACCGGGTCTTCTGCGACCTGCTGCTGCCCGACCGGTCGCGCTGCCCCCAGCCGTACGACCACGAGGGCCCGTGCGGCGAGGTGCCGGCCGCCCCCGAGCAGCGTCCCGCGCCCCGGCCCACGTCCGGACCGTAGGCTGTGCGTGGAAAACATTCCACGTCAGGCAAGGGAGCCTTCCACCGATGCAGAAGTGGGAATACGCCACGGTCCCGCTGCTGGTCCACGCGACCAAGCAGATCCTCGACAACTGGGGCGAGGACGGTTGGGAGTTGGTCGCCGTGGTCCCCGGCCCGAACCCGGACCAGCTCGTCGCCTACCTGAAGCGCCCGAAGGGTTGAGCGGCATGAGCGAGCGCAGCGAGCGAATCATCGGGATCAGCGCGCGGGTGCCTCGTGGCGGCATGAGCAACGGACCTCACGCCAAGCTCGCGGAACTCGGCCTGGCCCTGCCGGAGGTCGTGCCCCCGGTGGCCAGTTACGTGCCGGCGGTGCAGTCCGGCCAGCACGTCTACGTCTCCGGCCAGCTGCCGATGGCCGAGGGCAAACTGCTGGCCACCGGCAAGGTCGGTGCCGGGGTCTCCGCCGAGCAGGCCAAGGACCTCGCCGAGCGGTGTGCGCTCAACGCCCTCGCGGCGGTCGACTCGCTGGTCGGCCTGGAGAACGTCGTCAAGATCGTCAAGCTGACCGGCTTCGTCGCGAGCGCGCCCGGGTTCACCGGCCAGCCCGGCGTGATCAACGGCGCCTCGGACCTCCTCTGCGCCGTCTTCGGCGAGGCCGGCCGGCACGCCCGCTCCGCGGTCGGCGTCGCCGAGCTCCCCCTCGACGCCCCGGTCGAGGTCGACGTCATCGTCGAGGTCTCCTGACCCACCGTCCCCGCGATCTTGCAGTGCTGGCCCTGGCGAATGTCGCGAACGGCCACAAACCAGCGGCCGAAACTGCAAGATCGCGGGGAGTGGCCGGCGGGGTCGTACCATCGCAGCCATGGGCGGGCATGTGACGGGGCCGGTGGCTGCGCTCGCCGACCGGCTGCCGGGGTGGGTGACGTTGCTGCGGGCCCCCAACCCCGGGCCGATGACGCTGGACGGGACGAACACCTGGGTGCTGCGGGCGGCCCCGGGAGCGCCGGCCGTGGTGGTCGATCCCGGGCCGGCGGACGAGGGCCACCTGGACCGGATCGCCGCGCACGGCCCGGTCGGGTCCGTGCTGATCACCCACGGACACCCCGACCACACCGAGGGCTCCGCCCGCCTCGCCGACCTGCTCGACGGGGTTCCGGTGCGCGCCGCCGACGCCGCGCACACCATCGGCGCCGCCCCGCTGACCCCGGACGTCCCGCTGGAGGCAGCCGGCTTCACCCTTCGCCTGCTGCCGACCCCCGGGCACACCGCCGACTCCGTCTGCTTCCTCGCCGAGCACGGCGACGAGCGGGTCGTGCTCACCGGCGACACCATCCTCGGCCGGGGCACCACCGTGGTCGCCCACCCCGACGGGCACCTCGGCGACTACCTCGCCAGCCTCGAACTGCTCTCCGCGTACCGGGGGATCCCGGCGCTGCCGGGGCACGGCCCGGCGCTGGCCGACTGCGGCGCGGCGGCCGAGTTCTACCTGGCCCACCGCCGGGCCCGGCTCGACCAGGTCCGCGCGGCGGTCGCCGGGGGCGCCACCACCGCGCCCGAGGTCGTCGCCAGGGTCTACGCCGACGTGGACCGGTCGCTGTGGTGGGCCGCCGAATGGTCGGTCCGGGCGCAGTTGGAGTACCTCGCGGTGGAGCGGCCGTGACCTGCCCGGTCTGCGGCACCGTCGCCGTGCCCGGTGCCCGCTTCTGCCACAACTGCGGTGCCGCGCTGCCGGCCGCGGCGACCCTGCCCGCCACCGAACGGCGGGTGGTCACCGTGCTCTTCGGCGACCTGTCCGACTTCACCTCCTGGTCGGAGGACCTGGACCCGGAACGGGTCGGCGCGGTCACCGACCGGGTGCTCGCCGCGCTCGCCGGGGCGGTCAAGACCTTCGGCGGCCACGTCGACAAGCTCACCGGCGACGGGATCATGGCGGTCTTCGGCGCGCCGGTCGCGCACGAGGACGACGCCGAGCGGGCGGTCCGCGCCGCGCTGTCCATGCAGCGGGCGGTCCGCCGGGTGCTCGACGACGAGCGGGGCGGCGGCGCGCCGCTCGGCCTGCGGGTCGGCCTGAACACCGGCGACGTGATCGCCGGCATCCAGGCCGCCATCGAATACACCGTCATCGGCGACACGGTGAACACCGCCGCCCGGCTCGCCGACGCCGCCGCCGTCGGCGCGGTCTACGCCGGCGCGCGGACCTCCGCCGCCACCCGGCACGTCGCCTCCTGGCGGGCGCTGCGCCCGCTGCGGCTCAAGGGCAAGCGGGAGCCGGTCGAGGCGTACGAGCTGCTGGGGCTCCTGGACGCCCCGGGCACCCGCTCCGGCCTCGGCGACGAGGCGCCCTTCGTGGGCCGGGAGACCGAGATCGGGCGGGTCGCCGGCCGGCTGGCCGAGGTGATCGACCGGGGCGAACCCCGGGTGCTGCTGATGACCGCCGAGGCGGGGATCGGCAAGTCCCGCTTCGCCGCCGAGGTGGAACGCCTCGCCGCCGGGTACGACGTCGGCGCCGGCCGGTACGCCGCGCACACCGGCGCCCGGGTGCTCTCCGTACGCTGCGCCGCCTTCGGCGAGCGGCGCCGGCTCGCCCCCCTGGCCGACCTGGTCCGGGCCGCGGTCGGCCTGCCCAACGACACGTCCACCGCGCTCACCCGCCCGGCCGTCGAGGAGCGGCTGCGCCGGCTCGGCCAGCGGCTCGGCCGGCAGGGCGGCACCCCGCTCGCTGCCGACCAGCTGCTGGCCCTGCTCGGGTACGCCGAACTGCCCGGCGGGCACGGCACCGCCACCGACAACGGGGAGTGGGCCGCCGGTGGTGTGCCCGCCGACGCGGAGGCGGTGCCGAACGCGGTCGCCGGGCTGCTCAGCGCCCTGGCCGCCGAGGCGCCGCTGGTGATCGTCGTGGACGACCTGCACGACGCCACCGCGGAGACGATCAGCGCGCTCGGGCTGACGCTGTCCCGGCTCACCGGCCCGGTGCTGGTGCTGCTGCTCGGCCGCCCGGAGCTGGTGCGCACCGCGGGGGCGCTGACCCGGGTCGCCGACGCCGAGGTGCACGGGCTGCCGCCGCTGCGCGGCGCCGACGCCGCCCGGCTGCTCACCACCTACCTCGGGGGCGGCAAGCTGCCGCAGGCCGACGCCGACCGCCTCCTCGCCACCGCCCAGGGCAACCCGTTCTACCTGGCCGAACTGGTCACCCTGCTGATGGAGCGGGGCGCGCTCACCGCGGTCGCCGAGCGGGGCGGCGACTCCGGCGGCTGGCGGCTGGCCCCCGGCTCGCTGGGCAGCCGGCTGCTCTCCCGCGACCTGGCCGCCGTGCTCGCCGCGCGGATCGACGCGCTGCCGAACGACGCCCGCTCGGTGCTGCGGGACGCCGCCGTGGTCGGCGACACCGTGCCGACCGGGGCTCTCGAAGCGCTCCGCGAGCAGCGTGCCGGGCGGGACGGCCGGCCCGCCGCGGTGGCCGCGGTCGAGCTGGACCGGGCCGTCGAGGAGTTGCTGCAGCGCCGCATGCTGCACCGCACCCGCGCCGGCTACGCCTTCGCCACCCCGCTGATGCGGGAGGCCGCGTACGCCGGGGTGAGCAAGGCCGAGCTGGCCGAGCGGCACGCCGCGCTGGCCCGCTGGGCGGCCCCGGCGCCGGACAGCCCGGTCACCCCACCGGGCGGCTTCACCGAACCGGCCCGGGACGACTTCGTCGCCGAGCACGTCGAGCGGGCCGCCGCGCTCGCCGACGCGGTCAAGCTCCGGCCGGACGCGCCGGCCCGGACGGTCGCCCCGCTGGGCGTGGCCGCGCTGGGCCGGGCCGCCCGCGGGTCGTTGCGCGCCGGGGAGCCGGCCCTGGCCGTCGAGTACGCCGAACGCGCCGCCGAGCTGGCCCGGGACGGGGTGCCCGCCCCCGACCGGGTGGTGCACGCCCGGGCGCTGCTCCAGGTGGGCCGCCCCGCCGACGCGCTCGCCTTCGCCGAGAAGATCGCGGCCAACGCCGGCGACGACGCGGCCACCCGGACGAGCGCGCTCCTGCTCGCCGGGCAGGCCCACCAGACCCTCGGCGACCAGGGCCGGGCGGTGACCTCCTGGCAGGAGGCGTTGCAGGTGGCCACCGACGGTGGACTGCCGGCGCTGCGCGCCTCGGCGATGCGCCGGCTCGGGATGGCCGACTTCATCGCCGGCCGGCTCGGCCAGGCCAGCAGCCGCCTCGCCGCGTCGTACCAGGTCAGCCTGGCCGCGCGGGACCTCCGCGGGCAGGCCTGGTCGTTGCAGAACCTGGCCTGGGTGACCACCACCCGGGGCGACTTCGCCGGCACCGACGCGGTGCTCGGCCGGGCGGCCCGGCTCTTCGCCGAGCTGAAGGACCCGTACGGGCGGGCCTGGCTGCGCGGCACCACCGCGTTCGCCCGGCTGCTCGCCGGGCGGCTCGGGGAGGCGCGCCGGCTGGCGAGCGTCTTCCTGCCCTTCGGCGAGCGGGTCGGCGAGGCGTGGGCGGTCGGCACGCTGCGCGCGGTCGAGGCGTTCGCCGCAGCCGAGCTGGGCGACATCGCCGAGGCGGACCGGGAGGCCCGCCGGGCGTACCGGGACTTCGCCGAGGTCTCCGACGACTGGGGGCGCGGCTTCGCCCTGGTGGTACGGGGTGTGGTGGCGCGCGGCCTGGGCGAGCCGGAGCACGCCGCCGACCTGTTCACCGACGCCCTCGCGTACGCCGAGCGCACCTCGCACCCGTTGCTCACCGGGATGGCCGGCACGCTGCGCGGCTTCGTGGCGCTGGACCTGGGCGACTGCGACACCGCCGAGCGGGACGCCCGGGCCGTGCTGACCGCCGTCGAGCCGCACAACCCGCAGGCGCCGGCCCAGGCCGCGCCCCGGGTCCTGCTGGCCACCGCCCGGCTCGCCGCCGGTGATTCAGCCACCGCGGTCGGGCTGCTCGCCCCGGTGGCCACCACCGCCGCGCACAACCCGACGCTGCTCTTCTCCCGCCGCCAGATCATGGCCCGGTACGCCTCCGCCCTGCTCGCCCACGGCCAGTGGGAGCAGGCGCTGGACTGGGCCCGGCGGGCGGTCGCCGCGCCGGCCGAGGACGTGCGCAGCCAGGTGATCGGGGCGAGCGTGCTGGCCGAGGCGCTGGCCGCCTGCGGCCGGCCCGTCGAGGCGCTGGCCTGCGCCGAGGAGGCGGTCCGCCTGGCGTACGCGACCGAGCAGCGCAGCGAGCGCGCCGCCGCCGACGCCCTCCGCGCCCGCCTCGCCGCCGGGGCCTGACCGCCCGCGCGCGGGGTCGATCGGGTCCGGCCGGGTCGCCGGCGCGGCAGGTCTGGCGGTTCCGGGGATGTGCGTGTCGGTGTGGGCGGTTAGCGTGTCATTTCCACGCGGTCGTCCATCCGGCCGCGCCCTGGGGGTGGGAGGACAGATGAGGCTGCCGCGTTCCGGCGCCGGCTGGACGATCGCGGTCTTCGGCGTCCTGGCGTTGCTGCTCGGCGCGCTCGGGTTGGTCTGGCCCGAGGCGCAGCTGCGGCTGCTCGGCTTCGAGGTGCCGGCGCGGCGGGCGGCCGGCGACTACACCGGCACGTTCCTCACCGCCTCGTCGATGGCGTCGTTCAACATGGGCGTCTACTACCTGCTGGCGGTCGCCACCGAGTGGCGGGCCTTCTATCGGTTCACGGTGGTCTTCCGGCTGGTCACGTTCACCATCTTCACCCTGACCGTGCTGGCCGACGTAGCGCCGGACCGGTTCTTCGGAGTCGCCCTCTGGGAGGGGCTGGGGGCGGTCGCCACCGCGATCGGCCTGCGCTGGGACGCCCGCCGGGCCGGCGCGCCGACACCCGTCGACGGTCCGGACGACGACCCGCCGGGTGCCGGTGCGAGCGCCGGTCCCGCGCCGGCCGCCGGTACGGTCGGCTGAGCGCTCCGGCGGGACGGGTATTTTCAGAGCCGTGACCGAGACATCGCCCGGCGCCCTCCGGCTGCCCATTGTGCCCGGTCTGACCGACTTGCAGGTGTTCGCCCGGGGCGGCTACGCCACCGTCTACCGGGCCACCCAGATCTCGGTGGGGCGGGAGGTCGCCGTCAAGGTGGAGAACCGCACGCTGGACAGCGAGCGGGACCAGGCCCGGTTCCTCCGGGAGGCGCGGGCCGCCGGGAAGATGTCGTCCCACCCGCACGTGGTGGACCTCTTCGACGTCGGGGTCACCGTCGACCAGCACCCCTATCTGATCATGGAGCTCTGCGACGGCTCGTACGCCGAGCGGATGCGGACCTCGCCGCTCGGCCCGGCGGAGACCCGCGACCTCGGCATCAAGATCGCCGATGCGCTGGCCCACTCCCACGCGGCCGGGGTGCTGCACCGTGACGTCAAGCCGGCCAACATCCTCCACTCGCACTTCAACCCGGCGGTGCTGGCCGACTTCGGGCTGGCCGTGCTGGCCGAGGTGCGCGACGCCTCGGTCACCCTGGAGGTGCTCACCCCGGCGTACGCCCCGCCGGAGATGTTCAGCCACAGCCCGCCCTCGCCGGCCGTCGACGTGTACGCCCTCTGCGCCACCCTCTACGCGGTGATGAACGGCCGCCCGCCGCGCTGGCAGTCGGAGCGGAACCCGAGCCTGGTCACCGTGCTGGAGATGTTCAACCAGCCCATCCCGGAGCTGCCGGGGGTGCCGACCGGGCTGGTCGACGTGCTCCGCGCCGGGATGTCCAACGACCCGGGCGCTCGTCCCTCCGCGATCGAGCTGCGGGACCTGCTCACCGCCCTGCCGCTCGGCTCGGCCCCGTCCCCGGTCAGCGGGGCGCCGATCTCCGGGGGGCACTCCGGGCCGTACACCGTGGACCGTTCCGGCCCGTCGCGCCCGGTGCCCGAGGACGCCCACCCGACGGTGCCGCACGGACGACGTCGGCGGCGACGGTGGTTCCTCGGTGGCGTCGGGGTCCTCGCCCTGGCCGCCTCGGCGAGCGCCGGGGCCTGGGTCGCCGGCAACGCCTCGTCGGTGGCCGCCCCCACGCCGACGCCGACCGTCACCGGGTCCGCCTCGCCGGCCGCGTGGGGCCCGCTGCCGGGCTGCGTGGCCGGCTCGGCCACCGCGGCCCTGCCGCCCGGGGCCCGCTGCGCGCCGGGGCTGGAGTGCTTCGGCCCGGTCCGGTTGCGCGGCGACCGGGCTGAGGCGCCGCAGGTGTCCTGCGACGGGCGGCACACCTGGGAGACCTATCTGGAGGGTGAGCTGCCCGCCGCGCTGGTCGGCGCCGGGCACGCCGCGGTCAGCGCGGACCCGACCGTCCGCCGGGTCTGCAACCTGCGGACCTTCCGACTGACCAGCGGGATGGACTACCCGACCGGATGGAACCTGGAGGTCCTGCCGCCGAGCGGCACGGACCCCGGCCGGACGTACCGCTGCCTGGCCGGGAGGGGCGTGGACGCGCTCGCCTCGCCCACCCTCATCGGTCCCTGATCTCACGCCGTCCCGGTGACCACCGAAGTGGACGGGAACCGCTACCCTCAGTGTCCCGCAGGCCGTGTCCGTCAGCGAGGTCGCCCGATGAACGACAGCTCCTCCCCACGGTTCCGCTCGGTGGCGACCACGCTGGCCGTGGCGCTGACCCTGACGCTGGCCGCCGCAGCCGGCTGCGACAACCGGCAGGACCCGCCGCTCCCCTCGGTGCTGGACAAGCTGCGCGAGTCGCACATCGACGGCCAACCGAAGATCAAGATCGGGGTGGCCACCACCGAGCCGCTGATGGGCGAGCTGCGCAACGGCACCCATACCGGCTTCGACGTCGAGATCGCACGCTACATCGCCTCCTCCCTGGGCTACGAGGGCGACCAGCGGATCGAGTGGGTCTCGCTGGCCACCGAGGACCGCATCCCGGCCCTCCAGGGCGGCGTGGTCGACCTGGTCGTCTCCAGCTTCTCCATCACCGAGGAGCGCAAGAAACTGATCAGCTTCGCCGGGCCGTACTTCGTCACCACTCAGGAGGTGATGGTGCCGAAGCGGCTCAAGGACCAGATCCGCACCATCGAGGACCTCCGCAAGCCGGCGTACAAGATGTGCACCAGCGGCGGCTCCACCACCGAGGCCGAGCTGGAGAAGCACGATGTCAAGGCGCTGGTGGTCAAGGAGGTCGGCGACTGCGTCAGGGGCATCCGGGAGGGCCGCTACGACGCGGTCAGCTCCGACGAGACCATCCTCGCCGGCTTCCTCTCCCAGTACCCGACCGAGTTCGATATCGTCGACATGCCGTTCGGCACCAGCGAGACCCTCGGCATCGGGGTGCCGATCGGCGACCCGGCCCTGCGCGACCTGGTCGCGTTCTTCCTCGACAAGAGCTATCAGCAGGGGCGCGATGGGATCAGCAGTCCCTGGCTGACCGCGTACAACCGGACGCTCGGGCCCTGGATGAAGGGGCCGAAGTCGCAGCCGCAGCCGCTGGACGTACCCAAGCTGGTGGACTTCGACGACAAGGCACCCCGGCGATGAGCGCCCCGGCGGTGCCCGCCACGCGCGACGTGGGCCCCGCCGGGCCGGCGTGGGAGGGGCGCGACCCGGACGAGCGGCGAGCCCGGGCCAGCCAGTCGTTCTGGACGGCCGTGGTCGGCGTGCCGGCGATCTTCTCCGTGCTCCGGCTCGGCGTCGAGGCGGGCGGCGAACTCCAGACCACCCTGCTGCTGGTGGCGAACGTCGGCCCGGTGAACCTGCTGGCCGGCTTCCTCACCACGGCCGCCCGGCTGCTCTCCACCGGCCTGGTCGCGGTCTTCGCGCTCGGCGCGGTGCTCCGGGTGAGCGTGGAGCGGATGCCGGCCAGCTTCCGCCGGCCGCTCTTCGTTCGCTGGGTGGACATCACCCCGGCCTGGTTCGTGGTCGCCAGCTTCCTGCTCGCCCTGGTCACCTGGCAGCTGCTCTACCTGCCGCTGCTGATCCCGGCGTTCGTCGCCGCGTTCCAGCTCACCCCGGCCCGGCTGCACGAGCAGGTCGCGCCGCGGCTGCTGCTGCTCGCCGCCCTGTTCGTCGGGTACGCCTGGCTGCTCGCGCCGACCCTGCGGGACGCCTGGCGGCAGGATGAACTGCTGGCCCTGCTGCTGCTCGTCGCGCCCCCGCTGCTCGCGCTCGGCGTGACCGGTCCGCTGCCGGCGGCGGTGATCCGGCCGCTGGCCTCGCTGACCGAGGCGGCCGTGCTCGCCATGCTGGTCTGGGCCGCGCTGCCGGTGATCAGCACGCCGGTGCTGCCGCTCACCGTCACCACGGTGGAGTCGACGCCCGGCGTCACCGAGGACGTACGCGGGCACGTGGTGACCGTCGACGACGTGAACGTGGTGCTGCTCCAGGAGCGCGGCGGCGTCCGCTACGTGCCGGTGGACCAGGTGCGCGCGCAGGTGCTCTGCCCCAGCGAGGAGGAGCTGCCCCGGCACCGGCTGCGGATCCGCGACTTCCACGTGGAGGACTCGCTGCTGGAGGGGACGGGCCGTCGGGTGCGCCCGGTGCAGCGGATCGACGCCGCCTGCCGCGCCGTGCGCTGAGCCACCGGCGTACCCGGGGCTCAGTAGGACCTGTCCTGGCCGAGGACGTGTTGGGCGACGAAGTTGAGGATCATCTCCCGGCTGACCGGGGCGATCCGGCCGGCGCGTACCGCGCCGAGCAGGGTGGCCACGCCGTACTCGGTGGTCATGCCGGCCCCGCCGAGCGCCTGCACGGCGGTGTCCACGGCCAGCGCGGCGGCCTCGCCGGCGGCGTACTTGGCCATGTTGCCGGAGACGCCGGCCGCCAGGTCCCGGCCGGTGTCGTAGAGGGTGGCCGCCTTCTGGATCATCAGTCGGGCCAGTTCCACCTGCACCGCCGCGTGCGCGAGCGGGTGCGCCACGCCTTGGTGGGAGCCGATGCTCCGGCCGCCCCAGACCTTGCGGGTGGCGGTGTACCCGCTGGCCCGCTCGATGGCGTACCGGCCGGTGCCGGCGCCCATCGCGGCGACCGTGATCCGCTCCGGGTTGAGTCCGGCGAAGAGCGCCGGCAGGCCGGCGTCCAGGGACTCGCCGACCAGTGCGTCGGCGGGCAGCCGCACGTCGTCGAGGTAGAGCAGGAACTGGTTCTCCGGGGAGAGGATCTCCATGTCCAGTTTGGAGCGGGTCAGTCCGGGTGCGTCGGTCGGCACGATGAACAGCGCCGGCTTGAGTTTCTGAGGAACCGCGTCCCCTGAGCCGGCACTGCCGTCTCCGACGGCGACGCGGGCCACCACCAGCACGTACTGTGCCTCGTCGACCCCGGAGATGTAGCACTTGCGGCCGGAGAGCAGCCAGTCGTCGCCGTCCCGGCGGGCGACCGTGCCGAGCCGGTGGAAGTTGGAGCCGGCCTCCGGCTCGGTGATCGCGAAGACGATCTTCTGGGATCCGTCGGCGAGGCCGGGCAGGTGTCGCTTGCGCTGCTCGTCGGTGCCGTGCCTGCTGATCACGGTGGCGGCGATGGCGGGGGAGACGACCAGCAGCAGCAGCGGGCAGCCCGCGGCGGCCAGCTCCTCGCAGACGATGGCCAGCTCGGTGATGCCGCCGCCCCCGCCGCCGTACTCGGTGGGGATGTTGACCCCGAGGTAGCCGAGGCGGCCGGCCTCGTCCCACAGCTCGGTGGTGTGCTCGCCGGCCCTGGCCTTCTGCACGAAGTAGCCGTGACCGTACTTCCGGCCCAGCGCGCGGACGGCGTCGCGGAGCTGATCCTGCTCCGGGGTGAGGTCGAAGTTCATCGGGGATCCTCCTCGGGGTTGACCAGGGCCAGCACGGCGCCGGTGTCGACCTGGCCGCCGGCCGGCACCGGCAACTCGGCGACCACACCGTCGGTCGGGGCGAGCACGGGATGTTCGAGCTTCATCGCCTCCAGGGTCAGCAGCAGCTCGCCGGCGGCGACCCGCTGGCCGACCTCGACGTGCACCCGGGCCACCGCGCCGGGCAGCGGGGCGAGCAGCGACCCGGCGGCCAGCTCCGCGGTGGGCAGCGGGAAACGCGGCAGCTCGATGAGGCTCGCCGCCCCGTCCGGGCCGTCCACGAAGACCTCCGACCCCACCCGGTGTACGCGGAACCCGCGCCGCACCCCGGCCACGTCGAGCACCACCCGATCCGGGGCGGCCTCGACCAGGGTCACGGCCGGCGGTCTGCTCGCTCCGGCCGCGTCGGCTGGTCCGGCGCCGCCCGGCCCGGCCGGGGTCGCGGGCCCGGCGTCAGCCGCCCCGATCCGCTCGGCCGGGCCGGACCCGGCGTCGTGCAGCGCAGCCGACGTGGTGGACCACTCGGCGAGCGTGCCCCGCCGGTCCAGCCGGTACCGGACCTCAACCTCGCCCTCCGGCCCCGCATAGCGGGTGACCTGCGGGAACGCCGGGACATTGCGCCAGCCCGACGGCAGCCCGGCGAGCACCGGGGCGCTCGCCCGTCGGTCGGCGGCCGAGGCGAGCGCGGCGGCCAGCGCCGCGAGGGGGAGCCGGCCGGCCGGCAGCAGCGGGGCGAACACCTCGCGGTGCCGCTCCAGGAAGCCGGTGTCCACCTCGGCCGCCGCGAACTCGGGGCTGCGCAGCACCCGGACCAGCAGGTCCCGGTTGGTGGCGACGCCGTGGAACTCGGCCCGGGCCAGCGCGGCGGCCAGCGCCCGGGCCGCCTCGGCGCGGGTGGGCGCCCAGGCGATCAGTTTGGCCAGCATCGAGTCGTAGTGCACGCCCACCACCGAGCCGTCCACCACGCCGGAGTCCAGTCGCAGGCCCCGCGCCGGGGCGAACGACGCCGTCACCCCCGGCACCGCGAACCGGTGCAGGGTGCCGGTGGCCGGCCGGAAGCCCTGGCCCGGGTCCTCGGCGCAGAGGCGTACCTCGATCGCGTGGCCGTCGGCCGGCGGGGTCGCCGCCGACGGCAGCGGCTCGCCCTCCGCGACCAGCAGTTGCAGCCGGACCAGGTCCAGGCCGGTGACCGCCTCGGTGACCGGGTGCTCAACCTGGAGCCGGGTGTTCATCTCCAGGAAGAAGAACTCGCCGGTCGAGGCGAGCAGGAACTCCACCGTGCCCGCGCCGACGTAGTCGACCGCCCGGCCGGCGGCCACCGCAGCCTCGTGCAGCCGCTGCCGCAGCTCAGGCGAAAGGACGGCCGGGGCCTCCTCGACGATCTTCTGGTGCCGGCGCTGGATCGAGCAGTCCCGCTCGCCGAGGGCCACCACCGTGCCGTGGGTGTCACCGAAGATCTGCACCTCGACGTGCCGGCCGCGCTCGACGTACCGCTCGATGAAGACCGTGCCGTCGCCGAACGCGGCGGCCGCCTCGCGGCGCGCGGAGGCCACGGCCTCGGCGAGGCCGGCGGCGTCGCGGACCACGCGCATGCCGCGCCCACCGCCCCCGGCGGACGCCTTCACCAGCACCGGCAGGTCGGTGACCTCGTCGGGGTCGGTCCAGGTCGGCAGCATCGGCACGCCCGCCTCGGCGAGCAGCGCCTTCGCCGCCAGTTTGTCGCCCATCGCGGCGATCGCCCTGGCTGGCGGGCCGACCCAGGTCAGGCCCGCGTCGGTCACCGCCGCGGCGAACTCGGCGTTCTCGGCGAGGAAGCCGTAGCCGGGGTGCACGGCGTCCGCGCCGGTCTTCCGGGCCGCGTCCAGGACCAGGTCGATCCGCAGATACGTCTCGGCCGGCGCGTTCCCCGGCAGCCGGACCGCGTGGTCGGCCTCGGCGGCGAACGGCGCGCCGGTGTCGGCGTCCGAGTGCACGGCGACCGTCTCCACCCCCAGCGCGCGGCAGGTGGTGAAGACCCGCCGGGCGATCTCCCCCCGGTTGGCGACCAGGAGTTTCCGAATCATCCGTTCGCCCCCTACATCCGGAAGACGCCGAAGCCGTCGGCGCCCTTCACCGGTCCGTTGTGGATCGCCGACAGGCAGAGCCCGAGGACGGTACGGGTGTCCCGGGGGTCGATCACCCCGTCGTCGTACAGCCGGCCGGAGAGGAAGAGCGCGCCGGACTGAGACTCGATCTGCTGCTCGACCATCAGCCGCATCGCGGCGTCGGACTCCTCGTCGTAGTCCCGGCCCCGCGCGGCGGCGGCCTGCCGGGCGACGATGGAGAGCACCCCGGCGAGCTGCGCCGGCCCCATCACCGCCGACTTCGCGTTCGGCCAGGTGAACAGGAACCTCGGCTCGTACGCCCGGCCGCACATGCCGTAGTTGCCGGCGCCGTAGGAGGCGCCCAGGTTGACCGTCAGGTGCGGCACGGTCGAGTTCGCCACCGCGTTGATCATCAGGGCGCCGTGCTTGATGATGCCGTGCTGCTCGTACTCGGTGCCGACCATGTAGCCGGTGGTGTTCTGAAGGAAGACCAGCGGGGTGTCGGCGGCGTTGGCGAGCTGGATGAACTGGGCCGCCTTCTGCGCCTCGGAGCTGAACAGCACGCCCCGGGCGTTGGCCAGCACCCCGACCGGGTACCCGTGCAGCTCGCCCCAGCCGGTGACCAGCGCGCTGCCGTAGCTCGGCTTGAACTCGTCGAACTCGCTGCCGTCCAACACCCGGGCCAGCACCTCGCGCGGGTCGAACGGCACCTTGAGGTCGGCGCTGGCGATGCCGAGCAGCTCCTCCGCGTCGTACTTCGGTGGCTGGGGGACCGGGTTGCGCGGCGGCGGGCCCTGCTTGCGCCGGTTGAGCCGGCGGACGCACTGCCGGGCCAGCCGGATGCCGTCCCGCTCGTCGGAGGCCAGGAAGTCGGCCAGCCCCGACGTCGACGCGTGCATCGCCGCGCCGCCGAGGGACTCGTCGTCGGTGACCTCGCCGGTGGCCATCCTCACCAGCGGCGGCCCGGCCAGGTACACCTGCGACCGGTCCCGGATCATGATGGTGAAGTCGGACATCCCCGGCACGTACGCGCCGCCGGCGGTCGCGTTGCCGAACACCACGCTGACCGTGGGGATCTTCGCCGCGGAGAGCCGGGTCAGGTCGCGGAACACCCGGCCGCCCGGAATGAAGATCTCCGCCTGGGTGGGCAGGTCCGCCCCGGCCGACTCGACCAGGTTGATCATCGGCAGCCGGTTGGCCAGGGCGATCTCGCCGGCCCGCCGGGTCTTGGCGAGGGACCACGGGTTGACGGCGCCCCCGCGTACCGTCGGGTCGCTGGCGACCACCAGGCACTCCACGCCCTCGACCACGCCGATGCCGGTCACCACGCTCGCCCCGACCGGGAAGTCCGTGCCGTACGCCGCCACCGGGGACAGCTCCAGGAACGGGCCGTCCGGGTCGAGCAGCAGCTCGATCCGCTCCCGGGGGAGCAGCTTGCCGCGTTCGTGGTGCCGGGCCACGTACTTGTCGCCGCCGCCGGCCCGGGCCCGGTCGAGCGCGACCTCCAGCTCGGCGAGGCGCTCCAGCAGGGCGGCCCGGTTGGCCCGGTAGGCCGGCGAGGAAGGGTCGACCGCGCTGTCCAGTGTGCTCACAGCCCCATGCCCTTCGCGATGATCTCGTTCATGATCTCGGTGGTGCCACCGCCGATGCCGAGGATCCGGGCGTCCCGGTAGTGCCGCTCCACCTCGGCGTCGCGCAGGTAGCCGAAGCCGCCGTGCAGTTGCAGCGCCTGGTCGACCACCTGGTCGCAGGCGGCCACCGCGACGTTCTTGGCCATCGCCACCTCCGTCACCACCGGCTCGCCCGCCGCCACCCGGGCGGCCACCTCGTGCACGTACGCCCGGGCCGACTCGGCGCGGGTGTGCATCTCGGCCAGCCGGTGCCGGACCAGCTGCCGGCTGGCCAGCGGGCGGCCGAACGTGGCCCGGTTCCGGCACCAGCGGGTGGCCAGCTCCACGCAGCGCTGCGCGGTCGCGTACGCCTGGGTGGCGAGGGAGAGCCGCTCCGCGGCGAAGTGCTGCATGATCGCGAGGAAGCCGGTGTTCTCCTCGCCGATCCGGTTGCTCACCGGCACCCGGACGTCGACGAAGGAGAGCTCGGCGGTGTCCGAGCAGTGCCAGCCCAGCTTCTCCAGCCGGCGTCCCACCGTGAAGCCGGGCGTGCCCTTGTCGATCACCAGGAGGCTGAGTTCGCCGCTGCCGGGGAAGTCGGTGCAGACCGCGGTGGTCACGAAGTCGGCCCGGACCCCGCTGGTGATGTAGGTCTTCGACCCGTTCACCACGTAGTGGTCGCCGTCGCGGCGGGCGGTGGTGCGGATCGCGGCGACGTCCGAGCCGCCGTCCGGCTCGGTGATCGCCAGCGCGCCGATCATCGTCCCGGCCAGGGTGGGGCGGACGTACCGGTCGACCAGGTCGTCGTCGCCCGGGGCCGGGCCGCCGCCGAGCCGGGCGCCGAGGGTGCCGCCGGTCCGGCCGGCGGCGGCGACCAGGTGCGGCAGCGCGATGCCGTGTGTGAACAGCGCCGCGACCAGCCCGGACGAGCCGCCGGAGCGGATGATCTCCTCGGTGACGACGATCGAGTCGAGCAGGTCCCCGCCGCTGCCGCCGACCGACTCGGGGAAGCCGATGCCCAGCAGGCCGATCTTCGCGGCGGTGGCGTGCAGCGCGCGCGGCACCTCGCCGGCCCGCTCCCAGTCGTCCAGGTGCGGCAGCACCTCCCGGGTCACGAAGGCCCGGGTCAGCTCGCGCAGCTGCCGCCGTTCCGGGGTGTCCACGATGGTCATGCGCCCGCCTCCCCGACTCGCTCCGGTGGCCCGGCCGGCAGCTCCGCCGGCAGGTCGACGATCCGGCCGCGGAGCAGCTCCCCGAGCGCCTTGGCCTGCGGGTCGAACCGGGTGGAGGCGGCCACCCCCGGACCGAGCAGCCCCCGGACGACGAAGTTGACCGCCCGCAGGCGCGGCAGCTCATGCCGCTCCACGGTCAGCGGGGCCGTCTCCGGCAGCAGCGCGGCCAGCCGCTCGACGGTGAGCCAGCCGCGCAGCCAGGCCCAGCTCGCGTCGGTGCGGGCCCAGACGCCGAGGTTGGCGTCGCCGCCCTTGTCGCCGGAGCGCGCCCCGACCAGCTCGCCCAGCGGAGCCCGCCGGGTCGGGCCGGTGTCGCCCGCAGCTCCGGGCGTCCGCGCCGGACGTGGGTCGCCCGCGCCGGCCGGGGCTCGGCCGTCGACCGCCGCTCCGGTCTCCGGTGACTCGGCCTCCGGTGCGCTCGCCGTACGCGGCGGCGGGGCGATCGGCACCCGGGCCCCGTCCGGCAGCACCGCCACGTGGTCGACCGCGTCCTGCGGCACGACGTCGGCGGTGAAGACGCCGTACGGGGTGGCGTCGCCGGGCAGGGTGGTCAGCGTGCAGCCGGGGTAGGAGGCGAGCGCCAGCTCCACCGCCGCCGCCGAGAATGTCCGCCCGGCCCGCGCCCGGTCGCCGTCGCGCAGGTGTACGTGCAGCAGCGCGCTCGCCGCCTCGGTGTCCGCCGCGTCCGGGTGGTCGGTGCGGGCCAGGATGAACTCCAGCCCCTCCTTGCCGACCGCTTCCTCGATCTGCCCCCGCACCAGGGCCGCCTTGGCCGGGACGTCCAGTCCGCAGAGGACGAACGTCATCGAGTTGCGGAAGCCGCCGAGGTTGTTGACGCCGACCTTCAGGGTGTCCGGCGGCGGCGTGCCCCGGACGCCGGAGACGCGGACCCGGTCGGGCCCGTCCCGGCGCAGGGTCACCGTGTCCAGCCGGGTCACCACGTCCGGCCCGAGATACGCCGGCCCGCCGACCTCGTAGAGCAGCTGGGCGGTGACGGTCTCGACGGTGACCGCGCCGCCGGTGCCGGGATGCTTGGTGAGCACCGAGGAGCCGTCCGGGTGGATCTCCGCGATCGGGAATCCGGGCCGATGGCCACCGTCGGGCAGCTCGGTGAAAAAACTGAAGTTCCCCCCGGTGACCTGCGCCCCGCACTCGACCAGGTGCCCGGCGACGGTCGCCCCGGCCAGCGCGTCGAGGTCGTCCCGGCCCCAGCCGAAGCGCGCGATCGCGGGCCCGACGGCCAGCGAGGCGTCGGTGACCCGGCCGGTCACCACCACGTCCGCCCCGGCGTCGAGGCAGGCCGCGATGCCGAACGCGCCGAGGTAGGCGTTCGCGGTGAGCGCGTCCGGACGCGCGAGGGCGTCGCCCTCGACGTACCCGATCCGCGCGGTGAGGCCGAGCCGGTCGGCGAGCGAGCCGATCGCGGCGGCCAGACCGGCGGGGTTCAGCCCGCCGGCGTTGGTCACGATCCGCACGCCCCGGTCCAGCGCGGTGCCGAGGCAGCCTTCGAGCTGGCGGAGGAACGTCCTCGCGTACCCCAGGGCGGGGTCGCGCATCCGGTCGCGGCCGAGGATCAGCATGGTCAGCTCGGCCAGGTAGTCGCCGGTGAGCACGTCCAGCTCGCCGCCGTCGAGCATCTCCCGCCAGGCGGTCAGGCGGTCGCCGTAGAAGCCGGAGGCGTTGCCGACCCGGAGTACGCCGCTCATGCCGGCGCTCCGGCGCCGCTGGCCGACCGGGGCTGCCGGCCGGCGCCGGGCGGCCCGGCGAAGGCCTGGGCCACGTCCAGCCACTCGTCGGCGGTCGGGCCGGTGGCGGCCAGGGCCAGGTCGGCGCGGTGCCGGCGCTGGGTGACCAGCAGGCAGAAGTCGAGCGCCGGGCCGGTGACCCGGTCCGCCGCCTCCGCCGGCCCGAAGATCCAGGTGTCGCCGTCGGAGCCGTCTTTGCTCGCGGCTGCGGGGCTCGCAGGCTCACTCCTCGCGCTTGCCGGCGCGGTCAGTTCGACCCGGACCGGCGCCGTGGGCAGCGCCCGGCCGTGGGCGGCGAAACCGTGCCCGAGGGTACGGAAGCCGAGGTGCGCGACGTGCCGCAGCCGGCCGGTCGGGGTACGGGTGACCGCGAGCGCATCGGCCACGTCCTCGCCGTGCGCCCAGGTCTCCATGATCCGGGCGGTGGCCATCGAGGCGGCCGACATCCGGGTGCCGTACCAGGGCAGCTTCTCCCCGGGCGGGACGGCCGCGAGGGCGTCGGCGAGCGCGGCCCGCCCCGTGCGCCAGCGGGCGAGCAGCTCGGCCGGCGGGGCCAGGAACTGCTCCGCGCCGTCGTCGACCAGCCGGCTCGGGTCCGGCGCCGAGGTGACCGACGCGTAGAAGGCGTCGACGTCGGTGGCGGCGAGCCGGGCCACCTCGTCGGTCCAGGCGAGGTGGGCGAGCTGGTGGCCGATCGTCCACCCGGGGGCCGGGGTGGGCTCCGCCCACGCCTCCGGCGGCAATGCCGCGACGAGGGCGTCGAGCTGCTCGGACTCGGCAGCCAGATCCGCGAGCAGTGCTGTCAGGTCGACCATGGTGCCTCCGGGCGGGGTGAGCCGGTCAGGACGGACGGGTCACTGCCTGTCACGCTCGAGCCCCGCGCCGGCCGCCGCGGCGCGCTCGGGTGGGCCGGCGTCGGGCGTGAGCAGGGCGGCGAGCTGGCGTTTCCAGGTGTGCAGCAGGGCGGTACGGCGGGCCGAGTCGTCGCTGAGCAGGTTGGCCACTCCCAGCCCCCGGAGCAGGTCGAGGGTGGCCTGCACGGCCTCCCGTACGCCGGGACGGCGCTCGTCGACGCCGAGCAGCGCCACGGTGAGCCGGTGCATCTCCCGGCCGACCCGGGCCTCCAGCGGCACCAGGGCGTCGCGGAGCTCGGCGTCGGTACGGGCGGCGACCCAGAGCTCCAGCGCGGCGACGAAGAGCGGCCCGGTGAAGGCCACGCCGAGCAGGTCGACCACCCGGTCGAGCCGCTGCGGCCCGGCGGGCAGGGTCTCCGCCTCGGTGCGCAGCTCCGCCGCCCGCCGGTCGGCGAGGTGGGCGACGGCGGCGGTGACCAGGGCCGCCCTGGTGGGGTAGTGGTGCAGCTGCGCGCCGCGCGAGACGCCGGCCCGGGCCGCGACCACCGTGGTGGTGGTGCCGGACCAGCCGTACTCCACCAGACAGTCGACGGTCGCCTCCAGCAGCCGGGCCTGGGTGGCGCGGCTGCGCTCCTGCTGAGGGACGCGCGTCGATGCGGTGGACACGGGGACAGCGTGCCGCGACCGAAACAAACAGTCAAGACTGACTTTTTCCGAGGTCCGTTGGGTCCTGCCGCCCGCCGCTCCGGCCCGGCTCGGGTCGGCTTCGGCTGATCCTGCCTCGACCAGCCCCTCCGGCCCCGTCCCGGTGGTGTGCTGGCCCTTTGGAGCTGATGACGTGAACGCATCACCGGTGAGTCGTCTAGGTCATCAGCTCCAAAGGACCCGCTGGTGGACGAGCCCTCCCGCAGCTCTCCCGCAGCCGTCGCGCAAGGCCCGCCGCGCCGGTGCCCTGGAACGGGGCGTCTGCTCGGGAGGCCGCCCGCGCGGGCGGGATCAGCGGCCGTCGCGAGGGCCGAAGACGGCGAGCGCGTCGGCGTCGCTGTGCCGGGAGCGCAGGTACTCGTCGGCCCACTCGGCCGCGTCGGGGAAGCCCGACTCGGCAGCGACCCGGGCGCAGGCGGCAGCCACGTCGAACGGGGTGCGGCGCAGTTGCACGCCCGGCCCGAGCAGGGCCCACCAGGCCCCGGCGCCGCCGTACGGCATCCCGATGCTGCCCGCGTTCACCACCAGCCGCCGGTCGGCCAGCCGGGTGAACGGCATGTGGGTGTGCCCGCAGACGATCGTGCCCACCTCGGCCGGCACCCCGGCGAGCACCTCGGCCCAGCGGCCCATCCGGGAGTCGACGAGTACCACCTCCTCGTCGTCTCGGGGCGTGGCATGGCAGAAGAGCACCGGACCGAGACCGGCCACCTCCAGGGTCACCGTCAGCGGCAGCGCCGCCAGCCGGGCCACCTGATCGTCTCGGAGCTGCCCGGCCGCCCAGTTGGAGACCGCGATGGGAGAACTCCGGCCGGCCCGGGCCTCGACCAGTTCCCGGTCGGCGTTGCCGCCCACCCAGCAGGCCCGGTCACCGAGGCCGGCGAGCACGTCCAGCACCTCGACCGGCTGCGGGCCGGCCGCGATGTCGCCGGTGAGCACGATCAGGTCGGCGGCGGCGACGTCCGGCTCGGCCAGCACGGCCTCCAGCGCGGGCAGCGCCCCGTGGATGTCGGAGAGAACGGCTACACGTTCGAGCATCCGCCCACCGTGCCGGCCGGACGCGGCCGATGTCGAGGAATTCTGCGCCCGGCAGACGAGCCCGGACACGACGAGGCCAGAAGCTCCCTGGGGTCGCCCCTGGCCTGGTCGTCGATCGGCTCAGACCCGCGCGCGGCGGGCCAGGCGCTCCGGGTCGAGGATGATGATGCTCTTGCCGTCCAGCCGCAGCCAGCCCCGCGAGGCGAAGTCGGCCAGCGCCTTGTTCACGGTCTCCCGGGAGGCGCCGACGAGCTGGGCGATCTCCTCCTGGGTCAGGTCGTGGGTCACCCGCAACACGCCGCCGTCGCGGGTGCCGAAGCGGCCGGCCATCTGGAGCAGGTTCTTGGCGACCCGGCCCGGCACGTCCGTGAAGATCAGGTCGGCCAGCGAGTCGTTGGTCCGCCGGAGCCGGCGGGCCAGCACCCGCAGCAGCTGCTCGGCGATCTCGGGTCGGTTGTTCAGCCAGGGCCGCAGCGCCTGCTTACGCAGTCGTACCAGCCGGGTGTCGGTCACCGCGGTCGCCGTCGCCGTACGCGGGCCGGGGTCGAAGAGCGACAGCTCGCCCACCATGTCCGACGGGCCCATCACGGCGATCAGGTTCTGCCGGCCGTCGGCCGCCCGACGCCCGACCTTGATCTTGCCCGACAGGAGGATGTAGAGACTGTCGCCGGGCTCGCCCTCGTTGAAGACGACCTCGCCTTTGCGGACGTCGATCGTCTCCATCTCTTTGGCGAGCGCCTCGGCAGCCTCCGGGTCGACACCCTGGAAGATCCCGCTGCGGGCCAGTACCTCGTCCATCGCGCACCTCCGGTTGCGCGTCGCCGTCCGTCGGCCGGGTCCGCCGTCCGCTTATCCCTCGCGCGCCGCCAAGTCTAGGCGCACGTGAGCACCAATCAGAGGTGCACCCCTGGAAACTTGATCGGTCGGCGTAACCTTCCCGCCCTGATCAGGGGCTAAGATCGCGCGACCGCGCCCGGGTGGTGACCGGGTGTCGCCGCCGCTGGCCGTAGGGTGACCGGCGTGCTGAGCGACCCCATCCTGACCACCCGTCCCGAGGACGGGTGGGACATTCCGCTGCTGGTGTGGCGCGCCGGGATGCCGCTGCGGGCGGCCAGCTCCGGCCCGCTCGGCGGTGGGCTCGGCGTACGGAACTGGGTCGTGAACGCGACCGTGCCGATGTCGTACCACCGGGACGACCCCGCCGAGCACCTGGCCGCCCTGGCCGACGGCCTCGGCCTGGACGGGCCCGGGGTCGGCCTGCTCACCGGCGTGGACGTCGCGGAGGTGGTGGCCCGCGCCGACACCGGCGTGCGGGTCTGGGCGACGGTCGGGCTGGGCACGCCGATCTGGGCCGCCGCGTCGACCCCGGCGGCGCCGGCCCAGCGGGTGGGCACGGTCAACATCGTCGGGTACGTCCCGGCGGCGCTCGGCGACGCCGCGCTGGTCAACGCCGTCGCCACGGCGACCGAGGCGAAGGCGCAGGCGATCTGGGAGCTCGGCCTGCCCGCCACCGGTACGCCCACCGACTCGGTCACCGTCCTCTGCCCGGCCGACGGCCCCGCCGAGCCCTACGGCGGCCCCCGGTCCACCTGGGGCGCCCCGCTCGCCCGCGCCGTGCACGCCGCCGTCCGCGACGGCGGGTCGGTGCCCTGCGTGCCCTGGTCCGACCGGCGAGGGGGGTGAACTTCCTCCGATCGGCCGTCGTCGGGCCGGTACCTACCCGGTAGCGTCGCGAGCGATGTCCGCTCCCGTGTTCTCCAGGACCCGCCACCGCCCCGCGCTCGCTGTCGGCGCGCTCCTCGCGGTGCTGCTCACCGCCGGCTGCGGCACGTCGGACGACGACGCCGCGCCGGCCTGGCGGCCCGGCGGCGGGGGCACCACCGCTTCACCGGTCCCCAATTCACCGGTCCCCAACGGCGGCGCGTCCCCGCCGGCCGGCGCGGCCGTCTCGCTCTCGGCGACCGGCGACATCATCATGGGCAACGCCCCCTCCCGGCTCCCCGCCAACGGCGGGCAGGGCTTCTTCGACGAGATCTCCGACGCGCTCGACGCCGACCTGGTGATGGGCAACCTGGAGGAGCCGCTGACCGAGGACACCGGCACCGGCAAGTGCGGGGCCAACTCCACCGCCTGCTTCCAGTTCCGGGCCCCGTCCAGCTACGCCGCGCACCTCAAGGACGCCGGCTTCCAGTTGCTCAACCAGGCCAACAACCACGGCTACGACTACGGCCCGCAGGGGTACGCGAACACCCGGAAGGCGCTGGAGAAGCAGGGCCTCAAGCACACCGGCGCGCCGGACCAGATCACCGTGGTGGAGGTCAAGGGCGTCAAGATCGCGGTGGCCGGCTTCTCGTCGTACCCCTGGTCGAACAGCCTGACCGACATCGACGCGGCGACGGCGGTCGTCGAGAAGGCCGCCACCATGGCCGACCTCGTCGTGGTGCAGGTGCACATGGGCGCCGAGGGGGCCGACAAGACCAAGGTCAAGCCGGGCACCGAGCTGTTCTACGGCGAGAACCGGGGCGACCCGGTGAAGTTCTCCCACGCCATGATCGACGCCGGGGCGGACCTGATCGTCGGGCACGGCCCGCACGTGCTGCGCGGCATGGAGTTCTACCAGGGCCGGCTGATCGCCTACAGCCTGGGCAACTTCGCCGGCGGCGGCCGGTCGCTGAACCCGAGCGGGCGGCTCGGCTGGGGCGGCGTGCTCAAGGTGTCGCTCAAGCCGGACGGCAGCTTCGCCGGCGGCTCGTTCACCTCCACCCGGATGGACTCCGTCGGCAAGCCGGGCATGGACTCCGCCGACCAGGGCCTCGGTCTGGTCAACCAGCTCAGCCGCGCCGACTTCCCGCGTACCGGAGCCCGGTTCGACGCCGACGGCACGATCAGCACCCCGCAGGCCGGCTGACGCCGGTGCTGCCGGGCGTGGGCCCGGCAGGTGGTCGTCCCGGCGACGTAGGCTGGCCGGCGTGACCATCAGCTCCCCCGGCCGGGTCGAGACGGACCTCGGCCGCACCCGGCGTGCCCGGCGGATCGGCCGGGCGCTGACCGAGGCGCACCCCGACGCGCACTGTGAACTCGACCACTCCAACGCGCTGGAGCTGGCCGTCGCCACCATCCTCTCCGCGCAGTGCACCGACAAGAAGGTCAACGAGATCACCCCGAAGCTCTTCGTCCGCTACCCGACGGCGGCGGACTACGCCGGGGCCGACCGCGCGGAGCTGGAGGAGCTGATCCGGCCGACCGGCTTCTACCGCAACAAGACCGACTCGCTGATCAAACTGGGTCAGGCCCTGGTCGAGCGGTACGACGGCCAGGTCCCCGGCAAACTGGCCGACCTGGTGACCCTGCCCGGGATCGGCCGCAAGACCGCCAACGTCATTCTCGGCAACGCCTTCGACGTCCCCGGGATCACCGTCGACACCCACTTCCAGCGGCTGGTGCAGCGCTGGCGGCTCACCGCCCAGACCGATCCCGTGAAGATCGAGCACGAGATCGGGGCGCTCTTCCCCAAGCGCGAGTGGACCATGCTCTCGCACCGGATCATCTTCCACGGCCGGCGGGTGTGCCACGCCCGCAAGCCGGCCTGCGGGGCCTGCACCCTGGCGAAGCTCTGCCCGTCGTACGGGACCGGGCCGACCGGGCCGGCCGCCGCCGCGAAGCTGCTCAAGGGCCCCCGGGCCCGGGACCTCGCGGTCGCCGCCGGGGTCGACCCGGAGCTGGTGCCCCAGCAGGCCGTCGCCGCGGAGGTGCCGTGAACCGGCGGCTCGCTGCCCTGCTCGTCCCCGCGCTGCTGGCCGTCGCCGGCTGCACCGCCACCGGGCCGGGCAGCGCCACCACCCCGACCGCCCGGGCCGAACGCCCCTCGCCGTTCGCCGACTGCGCGACGCTGACCCGCCCGCCGGCCGCGTCGCCGGCCGCGACCGGTGCCGCCGCACCGTCCGCCACGGCCACGTCCGGTGCCGTGCCGTCCGGTGCCGTGCCGTCCGGTGCCGTGCCGTCCGGTGCCGTGCCGTCCGGTGCCGCCGCGACCGTCGGTACCGGTGCCGCACCGGAGGGCACCACGGCGGGCGGCCCGGGTGACGGGGCGGTGCTGCCCGAACTGACCCTCTCCTGCTTCACCGGCGGCGCGCCGGTGGCGCTGCGCGACGTCCGCGGCCCCGCCGTGGTCAACGTGTGGGCCTCCTGGTGCCCGCCCTGCCGCAAGGAACTGCCCGCCTTCCAGCGGCTCAGCGAGCGTACGGCCGGCAAGCTCCAGGTGGTCGGCGTCAACAGCCGGGACACCCGCGCCGCCGCCCAGTCCATCGGCGAGGACTTCGGCATCCGCTTCCCCGTGCTGTTCGACCAGGGTGAGGCGCTGCAACGGGAGCTGGGGCGCAACGCCCTCCCGCTGACCCTCCTGGTCGACGCGCAGGGCCGGGTACGCCACACCGACGCCACCGGCGCCCTCGACGACGCCCGCCTCGCGGCGCTGGTCGGGCAGCACCTCGGCGTGGCGGTGCCGGCGTGATCCGCCCGCCGGCCTGGATCGACCCGCTGCTGGGTCGGCTCGGCACCGCCCGGGCGGAGGACTTCACCCGGCTGATCACCCCCGAGGAGGGCGGCCGGGAGAGCGCCGTGCTGGTGCTGCTCGGCGAGGAGCCGGGCGTCGGCCCGGACGTGCTGGTGCTCCAGCGGGCCGCGACCCTGCGCAACCACGCCGGCCAGCCGGCCTTCCCCGGCGGCGCGGCCGACCCGGAGGACGCCGACGCCCGCGCGACCGCGCTGCGCGAGGCGAACGAGGAGGTCGGCCTCGACCCGGCCAGTGTGACCGTCCTGGCCGAGCTGCCCCGGCTGTGGATTCCGGTCAGCGACTTCGTGGTGACCCCGGTGCTGGCCTGGTGGCACTCGCCGCACCCGGTGCACCCCCGGGAGCCGGCCGAGGTCGCGCACGTCGCCCGGCTGCCCGTCGCCGAACTGGTCGACCCGGAGAACCGGATGCGGGTACGCCACCCGAGCGGCTGGATCGGGCCGGCCTTCTCGGTGCGGGGCATGCTGGTCTGGGGCTTCACCGCCGGGGTGCTCGCCACCCTGCTGGAGATGGGAGGCTGGGCCCGCCCGTGGCCGCGCGGCCGGGTGGTCGAGCTGCCGCCCGTCGGGGCCACCCCGGCGCCCTCCGCCGGCACCGACGAGGTCGACGAGATGGCGGGCCCGCTGACCTGATCGTCACGTTCCGCAAGCGCAGCGCCGCCGTAGTGCCCGGTGCCCGTACCCTTGACCCGTGTCCGTCGTGGATCTCGTCCTGCTCCTGCTCATGCTCGTGTTCGCGATCAGCGGATACCGCCAGGGCTTCGCCATCGGGGCGCTGTCGCTCTCCGGCTTCTTCCTGGGTGCGCTCCTCGGCCTCCAGGTCGGCCCGATGGTCGCCCGGCAGTTCGTCGACAGCGGCACCCGGGTGCTGATCTCCCTGGTCGCCGTCTTCGGGTTGGCCGTGCTCGGGCAGGCGCTCGCCGGCTGGCTCGGTTCCCACCTGCGCAGGACGATCACCAACGACGTGGCGAGGCGGGCTGACGACATCGGCGGCGCGTTCGTCTCGCTCTTCGCCGTCATGCTGGTGGCCTGGCTGGTCGCCGTACCGCTGGCCTCCTCCCCGCTGCCCTGGCTGTCCGCCTCGGTCAAGAACAGCGCGCTGCTGACCGTGGTCGACGCGGTCCTGCCCGACCGGGCCCAGGAACTCTCCACCGCCCTGCGGGACACGGTCGACACCGACGGCTTCCCGGACGTCTTCAACGGCCTCGGCCGCACCCAGGCGCGGCAGGTCTCCCCGCCCGACCCGGCCCTGGTGGGCTCCCAGGTGGTGGCGAACAGCCAGCGCTCGGTGGTCAAGGTGCTGGGTTCCGCGCCGAGCTGCGCGCGCCGCATAGAGGGCTCCGGCTTCGTGTACGCCGACGACCGGGTGATGACCAACGCGCACGTCGTCGCCGGCACCCGCTCCGTCGCGGTGGAGTTGCGCGGCGAGCGGTACGACGGCGAGGTGGTCGTCTACGACCCGAACCGCGACCTGGCCGTGCTGCACGTGCCCGGGCTGCCCGGCCCGTCCCTGCGCTTCGCCGCCGGGCAGGCCGGCACCGGCTCGGACGCGATCGTGCTGGGCTTCCCCCTCGACGGCCCGTACGACGCCCGCCCGGCCCGGGTGCGCGACGTCGACCGGATCACCGGGCCGGACATCTACTCCTCCGGCGACGTCACCCGGGAGATCTACACGATCCGGGCGCTGGTCCGCAGCGGCAACTCCGGCGGCCCGCTGGTCTCCTCCAACGGTCTCGTGCTCGGCGTGATCTTCGCGGCGGCGGCGGACGACCCGAACACCGGTTTCGCGGTCACCGCTGCGGAGGCGCGGCCGGTGGCGCTGGAGGGCGCGGAGCGTACCCGTGGGGTGGGCACGGGCGACTGCACCTGAGCCCCGAACTACGCGTCGGGCCCGTCCCGGTCGTCGGCCAGCTCCGGTTCCACGCCGTCGGCGGTGGGCCGGGCCGGGGGCCGGACGGTCCGCTCCCGCCAGGTGCTGAACGCGGCGGAGGTGGCCGCCACCACCGCCACGCCGAGCAGCCAGCCGCCCAGCACGTCGCTGGTCCAGTGCACGCCGAGCGCCACCCGGCTCAGCCCGGTCACCCCGGCGACCAGCACCGCCGCCGCCCAGAGCGCGCCGCGCGCCGCCGTCCGGCCCCCGGCGTACGGCAGGAAGACCAGCAGCAGTACCCCGGCGGCCAGGGTGGCGTTCAGGGTGTGCCCGGACGGGAAGGCGTAGCCGGCCGCCCGGGCCATCGGGTCGAGCAGGTCCGGGCGGCCCCGGCCGACCAGCAGTTTGAGCAGCGCGCCGAGCAGCCCGCCGACGGCCATCGTGGTGACCACCCAGCCGGCCAGCCGCCGCGCCCGGCGGACCCACAGCCAGACCACCACCGCGCCCGCCGCCACCCGCAGCGGCCCCGGGGCGAAGACGTCGGTCCACAGGTTCATCGCCCGCACCCAGCCGGGGTGGTCGAGGGCGTAGCGGTACAGCGCGTCGGTCACCGCCGCGTCCAGATCGTGCAGCGGCGGCCAGGCGCCCACCACCAGCACGGCCAGCAGCGCGAACGGCACCAGCACCAGGAACGCCGCCGCCGAGGCCAGGGTCAGCCGCAGACCCAGCGAGTGGTCCCGGTCCAGGCGGCGGTCCCGCCAGGACCGGGCCGACGGGCGTACGGAGGTGCGCGGACCGGGGGAGCTCATGGGGTGCACTTACCCGACGGTACGGCGGAACAGGCCGGGGTCAGCGGCCCCCCAGCCGGAACCGGCGGATCATCAGCGCGGCGCCGGTGATCAGGGCGACCAGGATGGCCAGGCCCGTCCAGAGCCGGCGCGGGGCGGTGTCGTCCTCGGCACCGGCCGGCTGCGCCGACCAGCGGGTGTGCTGCCGGGGCGCGGTGAAGCCGAGCGGGTCGGAGCCGGTGCCACCGGCCCGGGCGTCGTCGGCGGACCCGGGCGCCGCGCCGAAGCCGACCACGCCGGGGGAGTCGTTGTCGTCGAGCGGGTTGCGGTGCACCAGCGGCACGTCCGCGGTCAACGCGGCCACCGGGTCGACCACGCCGTACCCGAAGCGGTCGTCCCGGCCGGTGGGACCGACGTCCTTCGCGGTGGCCAGCAGCCGGTTGACCACGTCCCCGGCGGACATCTCCGGGAACCGGGCGCGGACCAGTGCGGCGGTGGCCGCGACCAGCGGCGAGGCGAAGCTGGTGCCCTGCACCCCCCAGTAGCCGCCGGGCCGGGCGCCGACCAGGCGGGTGGCCGGCGCGGTGAGGGTGGTGGCGTGCCCGGTGATCGAACCGGACCAGAGGATGTCGCTGCTGCCCTCCAGCCCGGCCACGGCGATCACGCCGGGCTCCCGGGCCGGGTACCAGACCTCGGGGCTGGTCGAGGTGGCGACGTTGCCGGTGCAGGCGACCACGACCACGTCCCGGGCGAAGGCATAGTCGAGCGCGGCGGCCAGCGCCGGGCTGTCGCCGCTGCCGCCCAGGGACAGGTTGATCACGCGGGCACCGTTGTCGACCGCCCAGCGCACCCCCTTGGCCACGATCATCGCGTCGTCGTAGCGGTTCTCGTCGTCGAGCACCCGGACCGGCAGGATCCGGGCGTCCGGGGCCAGCCCGACCACGCCCTTCTTGTCGTCGTTGCGCCCGGCGATCAGGCTGGCCACCGTGGTGCCGTGGCCCACCGGGTCCGGCTCGTCGCTGCCGGCGGGGGAGACCAGGTCGATGCCGGGCAGCACCTGACCGGCCAGATCCGGGTGGGAGCCGTCCACCCCGGAATCGATCACCGCGACGGTGACCCCCCGGCCGGTGGAGGTGTTCCAGGCGGTGCTGGCCCGCAACTCGTCGAGCTGCCACTGGTCGTCGCGGACCCGGTCGGCCCGGGTGGTGGTCTCCACCGGGGAGAAACCCGGCTCGGCCAGCGGTGTGCCGGCGAGCGGCGCGGCGACGGTGACCGTCCGGGGTGCGGCGGCCGATGCCGGTGGCGGCACCGCGCCGACGACCGTCACGGCGGTCGCCGCGACACCGAGCAGCGCCCGCCCGGCGAATCGGTGCAACCCGGTCGGGGAGCCGTGCCGAACCCTGGTCACATCCTCCGCCATTCATCGTCCATGACACGTGCTGCTCGGCAGATTACCGGTTTTCCCCGTCGCGACGGGACGGTTCCGCCGGACACACTCACGGTGGGGGCAGCTGGGCCAACTGGACCAGGCGTACGCCCTCACGCCGGGTGACCAGGCGTCCGCGCCCGGGCGGCAGCGGCCCGGGCCGGACCTGACCGACCAGTGGTCCCTCGTCCGGGCTGCCGCTCATCACCAGCCCGGCGGTGGAGAGTTCGCGGAGCCGCTGCACGATGGGCTCGTACTGGGCCCGGGCGGCGCCCCCGGAACGGCGGACCAGCACCAGGTGCAGCCCGATGTCGCGGGCCTGGGGCAGGTGCTCCTCCAGGCAGCGCAGCGGGTTCGCCGGGCCGCTGGACACCAGGTCGTAGTCGTCGACCAGCACGAACAGCTCCGGCCCGGACCACCAGGACCGCTTCCGCAGCTGCGCCGGGGTCACCTCCGGTCCGGGCAGCCGGGCCTGCAGGTAACCGGCCGCCGACTCGACCAGCTCGGCGGTGTGCGCCGCCGCGCTGCCGTACCCGATGACGTGCGGGGCGTCGATGAGTCCGTGCAGGCTGCGCCGGTAGTCGACCAGGATGATCCGGGCCTGCTCCGGGGTGAACCGGTCGATGATCGAGGTGGCCAGCGCGCGCAGGAACGAGGACTTGCCGCACTCCGCGTCGCCGAAGACCATGAAGTGCGGCTCGGTGGCGAAGTCCACCGCCACCGGGCGCAGGTCCGCCTCGGCCACGCCGATCGGGAAGGCCAGCCCGGTGGCGGCGGAGGTGTCCAGGTCGGCCCAGGGCAGCACCGGCGGAAGCAGCCGTACCCGGGGGGCGGGCGGGCCGGACCAGGCGCCGGCGACCGCCTTCACCAGGTCGGTCGTCTCCGTTCCGGCCAGTTGGGGCAGCGCGGTGAGGAAGTGCAGGCTCTGCGCGGTGATGCCCCGGCCGGGCGACTTCTCCGGCACGGTCGCCGCCGCGACCCGCTTCACCACCGAGTCCGACGGGTCGCCGAGGCGCAGCTCCAGGCGGGAGCCGAACAGGTCCCGGATGGCCGGGCGGAAGTCCATCCAGCGGACCGCGCTCGCCACCACGTGCACCCCGTACGACAGGCCGCGGGTGGCCAGGTCGGTGACCAGTGGTTCCAGGTCGTCGTACTCGCCGCGCAGGGTGGCCCAGCCGTCGACGACCAGGAAGACGTCGCCGAACGGGTCGACGGTGGGCTGCCCGGCCGCCGCCGGTCCGGACCGCCGCTGCCGCCAGGCGGCCATCGACTCGACGCCCAGCTCGGCGAAGCGGCGCTCCCGTTCGGCGAGCAGGGTGGCGATCTCGCCGATGGTCCGGCGCACCACCGTCGGGTCGGACCGGCCCGCGACCCCGCCGACGTGCGGCAGGTCGCGCAGCGCGGCGAGCCCGCCGCCGCCGAAGTCCAGGCAGTAGACCTGCGCCTCGGCCGGGGTGTGGGTGAGCGCCAGCGCGCAGATCAGTGTCCGGAGCAGGTGCGACTTTCCGCTCTGCGGCCCGCCGACCACGGCCACGTGCCCGGCCGCGCCGTCCAGCGCCAGCCAGAGCAGGTCGCGGCGCTGCTCGAAGGGCTTGTCCACCGCGGCCACCGGCACTTGGAGCGCGCCGTGCAGCTCCGGGTTGGCGACGGTGAGGCCGCGCCGCGGGTCGGCGGCGGCCGGCCCGAGCAGCTCGTCCAGCGTGGGCGCCCGGTCGAGCGGGGGCAGCCAGACCTGGTGTGCGGGCGGGCCCTGCCCGGCGAGCCGGCCGACCAGCACGTCCAGCAGGTTCTCGGTCTCCTCCTCGGCGGCGGGCAGCGCCGGGGTGGCCGGTTCCGGCACCGGCACCAGGTGGGTGGAGAAGGTGAGCAACCGGGTGGCGCCGCCCGCGCCGTCGCCGGCAGTCCCGCCGCGCCGGCGGACCGGTCCGGAGACGTACGCGGCCTTGAACCGGACCAGCGGATCGGTGCCGGCGCGCAGGTAGCCGTGCCCGGGGGAGCGGGGCAGCTCGTGCGCGTCGGGCACCCCGAGCACCGTCCGGGACTCCAGCGCCGAGAAGGTGCGCAACCCGATCCGGTACGACAGGTGGGTGTCGAGCCCCCGTAGCCGCCCCTCTTCCAGGCGCTGGCTGGCGAGCAGCAGGTGCACGCCGAGCGACCGGCCCAGCCGCCCGATCTGGACGAACAGGTCGATGAAGTCGGGCTTGGCGGAGAGCAGCTCGGAGAACTCGTCGCAGATCAGCAGCAGCGACGGCAGCGGGGCCAGCGGGGTGCCGGCGGCCCGGGCCCGCTCGTAGTCGCGCAGGCTGGCGAAGTTCCCGGCCCGGCGCAGCAGCTCCTGGCGGCGCATCAGCTCGCCGTTGATGGCGTCCACCATCCGGTCGACCAGCGGCAGCGCGTCGGCCAGGTTGGTGATCACCGCGGCGGTGTGCGGCAACCGGTCGAAGGAGGCGAAGGTGGCGCCGCCCTTGAAGTCCACCAGCACGAAGTTGAGCTGTTCCGAGCTGTGCGTGGCGGCCAGCCCGAGCACCAGGGTGCGCAGCAGCTCCGACTTGCCGGACCCGGTAGCCCCGATCAGCAGCCCGTGCGGACCCATGCCGTCCTGCGCCGACTCCTTCAGGTCCAGCTCGATCGCGCCGCCGTCGGCGCCGACGCCGATCGGCACCCGCAGCCGGTCCCGCCCGGAGCGGGGCGCCCAGCCCTGCCCGGCGGTGAAGCCCTCCGGGTCGCCGATGCCGAGCAGCTCGGGCAGGCCCAGCTCGGCCCCGGGCGCCGCCTCGCCCCCGCGTACGGTGCTGGCGAGCCGCAGCGGCGCGAGCCGCCGGGCCACCGCCTCCGCGTCGGCGACCTCCAGCCGGTCGGCGGTGCCCACCTCGGCGTGCCCCTCGGCCGACCAGGAGTGCAGCCGGTCGCCGCGCAGCTCCAGCAGGAGGGCGAAGCGGTCGAGCAGCCGCGGCGGCGGGGTGTCCAGGTCGATGAGGGTGACCGCGTCGATGCCGCCGTCCCCGGTCAGGTCGGTCGCCCCGGTCAGGTCGCCGCCGTCGAGCAGGACCACCACGTGCGGCCCGTCGGTGGCCGGCCCGGCCGGGCTGAACCGGGACCGGCTGGCCAGCACCTCGTCGAGCAGCCGTTCCAGTTCGGCGGCGGAGCTGGTGACCAGGCGGACCGGGCCGAGCGCGTCGGCGCGGCCGGGGTGGTGGGCGTGCGGCAGCCACTTCACCCACTCCCAGAGCGCCCGCCGCTCCGGCCCGGCGCAGACCGCGATGAGCAGTTCGTCCGGGGCGTGGAAGACGGCCAGTTGGGTGAGCATGGCCCGGGCCAGCGCCTGGGCGGTCGGCGAGGCGGTGCCGGGGCGCGCGTCGGCCGGGACCGCCTCGCCC
The DNA here is from genome assembly GCF_040656135.1 of Micromonospora sp. NPDC050200. Classification (NCBI taxonomy): domain Bacteria; kingdom Bacillati; phylum Actinomycetota; class Actinomycetes; order Micromonosporales; family Micromonosporaceae; genus Micromonospora; species Micromonospora sp. NPDC050200. The sequence continues at coordinate 78,847 of NZ_JBFALG010000004.1, read as the reverse complement.
CGGACGAAGACCCGGGCGAAGCTGCGCAGCGACAGCGCCACCGGCAGGTCCGGCACCACCGAGTACGCGTCGAGGAAGCGCCGCAGCGCCCCGGCGGTCATCGGTTCCAGCTCCTCCAGCGACCTGGTGACCGGGGGGATCAGCGGGGTGGCCAGGGTCTGCGGGCCGACGGCCACCCGGACCACGGCGAAGTCCGGGTCGCCCGGCCGGCGCTCCCAGACCCGGTGGCTGTCCACCGTCGACCAGAGCCGGCCCGGGTCGGGGTGCCGGTAGTAGAGCCCTGACCGCTGCTGCCCGGCGTTCTGCCGGACCCGGCGGCGCAGCGCCGTCAGGTGTCGCAGGTACTCGCGGCGGGCGGCCATCATCTCCGACTTCTTCGGGGTGCCGGAGGCGCTGCCCCAGGAGGTCACCAGCATCGCCACCGAGGAGAGCCCGAACATGCCGCCCACCACGTACGAGTAGGCGCCGCCGCCCCGGCCGAACATCATCGCCATCGCCACCGTGCCGCCCAGCATGGGCAGCACCATCAGCGCCTGCTGCCAGCGGCCGCCGGTCACCGCGGGGATCTCCGGTGGCGCCTCGACGGGCAGTTCGCCGACCGGTATCTCCGGCGCCGGACGGCGCGGTGGTCGCTTGATGACGACAGTGGACACTGGGCCTCCCGATGGCGCTCGGTAACCCGAGCCTGGCTCATCGTAGGTAAAGTCCTGTCGTCCGTCAGCCACCGCTCCCGCTCGATATGGAGATCAGTCGATGACCACCGGGCTGGCCAGGGTCACCATCAGCGCTCCGCAACGACGCGTCGACGTGGCCCTGCCGGAGCAGGTTCCCCTCGCCGAGCTGCTGCCCGAGGTGCTGCGGCACGCCGGCGAGGGGCTGGCCGACGACGGCGAGCGGCACGGCGGCTGGGTGCTGCGCCGCACCGACGGCGCGGTGCTGGCGACCGCGCAGGCGCTGCTGCCCCAGGGGGTGCGCGACGGCGAGGTGCTGCACCTCGTCCCGGCCCACGCCGACTGGCCCGAGCTGGAGTACGACGACGTGGTCGAGGCGATCGCCGACGGCGCCCGCCGACGCGGCAGCGCCTGGTCACCCGCCGCCACCCGGGCCGCCACGCTCGCCGGCGCGGGCGTGCCCCTCGCCGTCGGGCTGGTCGCCGTCCTGGCCGGCGGGCCGCAGCACCGCGCCGGCTGGCCCCTCGCGGTCACCGTCGCGCTGCTGCTCGCGCTCGCCGGCACGGTCGCCTCCCGGGCGTACGGGGACGGCCCCACCGGCGCGACCCTCGGCGGGTACGCCCTGCCGTACGCCGCCGCGGCCGGCGCCCTCGCGGTCAGCTCCGGCGACCCGGTCGGCCCGTTCCGGCCGCTGCCCTGGCTGGGCGCCCCCGAACTGCTGGCCGGCGCGGTGGCGCTGCTGCTGGTGGCGGTGCTCGGTCTGCTCGGCACCGCCACCCGGCTACGGGTCTTCGTGGCCGGCGCGACGGTCGGCGCGGTCGGCGCGCCGGCCGCCCTCGGCGGGTTCCTGCTCGGTCCGGCCGGCACCGCGGCGGTGCTGCTCTGCGTGCTGGTCTTCGCCCTCGGCGGGCTGCCGCTGCTGGCGATCCGGCTCGGCAAGATGCCGCTGCCGCCGATCACCCTGCCCGCCGGCCCGACCGGTGGCCCCGACGGCGTCCGGGACCTGCCCGACCGGGCCCGGGTGCACGCGGCGGTGGCCCGGACCGAGGAGATGCTGACCGGGATGCTGATCGGGCACGCCGGCCTGGTGCTCGGCGCCGCGCTGGTGCTCGGCGTCACCGGCGGGCTGGCCGGGCGGCTGCTGGTCGCGGTCGTCTCGGCGGTGCTGCTGCTGCGCTCCCGGCTCTTCGTGGCGGTGCGCCACCGGGTGCCGCCGGTGCTGGCCGGGCTGGCCGGGTTCGCGGTGCTCGGCGTGGTGCTGGCCGCCGGGGCCGGTGCCGCCGGGCTGCTGACGCTGACCGTGGGCGGGCTGCTGGTCGCGCTCACCGCCGTGGCGGCCGGCACCACGTACGCCCGGCGGCCGGTGTCGCCGTACCTCGGTCGGGTGGCCGACCTGACCGACACGGCGCTGGTGGTCTCCGTCGTGCCGGTGGCCTGCGCGGTGCTGGGCCTCTACGAAGTCGCCCGGGGCCTGCTGGGCTGAGAAGTCGACGAAGGGCCCGGGAGTGATCCCGGGCCCTTCGTCGACGTGCTGGTCAGTGCGCGGTGTCGCCGCGCTCCTCGGCCTCCTTGGCCCGCTGGTACGACGCGCGGATCTCGGCCTCGGCCTCGACCCGGCCGACCCAGGTCGCGCCCTCGACCGACTTGCCCGGCTCCAGGTCCTTGTAAACCTCGAAGAAGTGCTGGATCTCCAGCCGGTCGAACTCGCCCAGGTGGTGGATGTCGCGCAGGTGCTCCTGGCGTGGGTCCTCGTAGGGCACGCAGAGGACCTTGTCGTCGCCGCCCTTCTCGTCCGTCATCCGGAACATGCCGATGGTGCGGCAGCGGATCAGGCAACCTGGGAAGGTCGGCTCGGGGACGAGCACCAGCGCGTCCAGCGGGTCGCCGTCCTCGCCGAGGGTGCCCTCGATGAAGCCGTAGTCGGCCGGGTACTGGGTCGACGTGAAGAGGGTGCGGTCCAGCCGGATCCGGCCGGTCACGTGGTCCACCTCGTACTTGTTGCGGTGACCCTTCGGGATCTCAACCGTGACGTCGAAATCCATCTCCCACGCTCCCTCGTCTGCCCACGCTGGCTGAACGGAACCACAGACGCCCCCGGTACGGGTGAATGGCCACCCACCGGCTCCGGACGCCGCATAGTCTTCTGACCGAAGTAGTGTCACCCAGGCTGGTTCGGAAGGCGGGAGGAGGGGGTCGTGGGGAGGGAAGATTCACACTACCGCCCGGAGGGGGTTGACGGACGCGGGTCCGGCGGATCCGCGAGCGGACGCTTTCCGGTGCCCGGGGTGCACCCGTCGGACCGTTCTCCGGCGCCGTCCGGGCCGGGCGTCGGGCACCCGGGGCAGGCCCCGCCGGCCTGGCCGGGCGACCCCCGCAACGGCGGCCGGTTCCCCGAGCCGAATCCGTCCGACCGCCCTGCCGCCGGCTCCGCCCGGGTGCCGTACGGGCCGCCGCCGGCCGCCGGGTCGGCCCGGGTCCCGCCGTCGTCCTGGGACGCCCCGGCCGCCGGGTCGGGTCAACCCCGCGCGACCGCGCCCGTGTCGCCGCCGGCCGGCCCGATTTCTTCGCCGCCGGCGGGCGCCGGGGCGCTGCCCCCGCCGCGCCGGCGGCGCCGGCTGCTGCCGGTCGCGGTGCTCGCCACCGTGCTGCTGCTCGGGCTGGCCGCGGTCGCGGTGGTGGTCCGTCCCGGGCCGGTCGCCGGTTTGCTCGGCGACGAGGCCGCGCCGGCGGCCTCCGCCCGCGCCCCGGAGCCCGACCCGTCGCCGGTGCTCGCCGGCCCGGACGCCAACGCCCCGCAGCCCACCCCCGCGGGGGTACGCGCCGCGCTGGAGCCGCTGGTCGGGGCCGCCGCCCTGGGCAGCCGGGTGAACCTGTCGGTGGCCGACGTGGCCACCGGGCAGTCCCTCTACGCCAAGGGCGGCGACGACGGCACCGTGCCGGCCTCGGTGACCAAGCTGGCGACCGGGGTGACCGTGCTGGAGGCCCGGGGCCCCGGCTACCGGATCCCCACCCGGGCGGTGGCCGGGGCGACCCCCGGCGAGGTGGTGCTCGTCGGCGGCGGCGACCCGACCCTGGCGGTCGACGGCGACGGCTTCTACCCCAACGCGGCCCGCCTCGACACGCTGGCCAAGCAGGTGAAGCAGGCGCTCGGTGGCACCGCGCCGACGAAGGTCACCGTCGACTCGTCGCTCTTCCCCGGCCCGGTGCACGGCCCCGGCTGGGACGACGACATCCCGACCGGCGGCTACGGCGCGGCGATCACCGCGCTGATGACCGACGCCGCGCGCCGCGACCCGGCGGCGGCCCGGAAGACCTTCGACGACACCCACGGCGCGGCCGAGCGCTTCCCGCAGCCCGACCTTTCTGCCGGCCGTGCCTTCGCCCGGCTCCTCGGGCTGGGCGGCGACGCCCAGGTCGGCAAGGGTACCGCCCCCGCGGCCGGCGGCGCCGCGGCCGCCGGTGCCCCGGCGCCCGGCACCGAGCTGGGCAAGGTCGAGTCGCTGCCGATGATCCGGCTCGTCGACATCATGATCAGCGACAGCGACAACGTGATCGCCGAGGCCCTGGCCCGGCAGGTGGCGCTGGCCCGCAACCAGCCGGCCAGTTTCGCCGGCGGGGCGGCGGCGATGGACACGGTCATTGGCGAGCTGGGCCTGCCGGCTGACGAGATCAGCCTCTCCGACGCCAGCGGGCTCTCCCGGAACAACCGGATCAGTCCATCCCTGCTGACCGACCTGATCGCGCTCGCCGGCAAGGGCGACCACCCGGAACTGGGCGCCATCTTCGGCGGCCTGCCGGTCGGCGCCTGGTCCGGGACCCTGGGCGACCGTTACCGGGCCACCGCGACCGCGGCCGGAGCCGGGGTGGTGCGTGCCAAGACCGGCACCCTGACCGGGGTGCACGCCATCGCCGGGCTGGTCACCACGGCCGAGGGCCGGCTGCTCACCTTCGCGGTGCTCACCGACCGGGCCCCGGCCGGCGATCCGGACGTCCCCCGCCAGGCCCTCGACCGGATCGCCGGCGCCCTGGCCGGTTGCGGCTGCCGCTGACCCGGCCGCCGGACCCCCTGCTCGCGCGTCGGGCCGGGGTGTTCCGGCGCGGGTACGGTGGGTGCATGGCGCAGTTCGTGGACTGGGATCTGGCCGCCGCGACCGCGGGGGCGCTGGGCAAGTCGGGCCCCCGGGTGTCGTACGCCGAGGCCACCGAGGTGGTCGTCGACCTGCGTCGGCTCACCGAGGAGGCGGCCGGGCACGTCGCCGACCACACCGGGCTGCGCTCGCAGGTGACGCACCCGCCGGTGCGGGTGGTGGACCGTCGGGACTGGGCGGCCGCCAACATCGCCGGCCTGCGCGAGGTGATCACCCCGCTGGTCAGCCGGCTCACCGGTGACAAGCGGCCCGGCCCGCTCACCGAGGCGGTCGGTTCCCGGCTGACCGGGGTGCAGGCCGGCACGGTGCTCGCCTATCTCTCCGGCCGGGTCCTCGGCCAGTACGAGGTCTTCTCCGCCGACCCCGGCCAGCTGCTGCTGGTCGCGCCGAACATCGTCGAGGTGGAGCGCAAGCTGCAGGCGGACCCGCGCGACTTCCGGCTCTGGGTCTGCCTGCACGAGGTCACCCACCGGACCCAGTTCACCTCGGTGCCCTGGATGCGGGCGTACTTCCTCGGCGAGGTGAACGCCTTTGTCGACGCCTCGCAGGGCAGTGAGCACCTGCTGGAGCGGCTGCGCCGCGGCGTGGCCACCCTCTCCGACGCGGTCAAGGACCCGGAGAGCCGCACCAGCGTGCTGGACATCGTGCAGACCCCGGCGCAGCGGGCCGTGCTGGACCGGCTCACCGCGCTGATGACCCTGCTGGAGGGGCACGCCGAGTTCGTGATGGACGGCGTCGGCCCGCAGGTCATCCCCAGTGTCGAACGGATCCGGGCGGCGTTCAACCGGCGCCGCGAGGCCGGCAACCCGCTGGAGAAGGCGATCCGCCGGCTGCTCGGCGTCGACGTCAAGATGCGCCAGTACGCCGAGGGCCGCAAGTTCGTGCACGGCGTGGTCGAGCGGGTCGGCATGGACGGCTTCAACAAGATCTTCGGTTCCCCGCTGACCCTGCCCCGGCTCGACGAGCTGGGCGACCCGGACGCCTGGGTGGCCCGGGTGCACGGGCCGGCCGGCGCCACCCCGACCGCCGGCTGAACGGACGGCCGTGGCCGCCCTCGCCCCGCCGGTCGCCGCGATCCGGGCCGCGGTCCGCCGCGCGCTGACCGGGCTGCCGCCCGACGGGCCGGTGCTGGTGGCCTGCTCCGGCGGGGCCGACTCGCTCGCCCTGGCCGCCGCGGCCGCCTTCGTGGCGCCCCGGCTCGGCCGGCGGGCCGGCCTGGTGACCGTGGACCACGGGCTGCAGGAGGGCTCCGCCGGGCGGGCCGAGGCGGTGGCCCGGTGGGCCGTCGACGCCGGCCTGGACCCGGTCGAGGCGGTGCCGGTGACCGTGGCCGGGCGGCCCGGCGGCCCGGAGGCGGCCGCCCGCGAGGCCCGCTACCAGGCGCTGGCCGACGCCGCCCGGCGGCACGGCGCGACCGGGCTGCTGGTCGGGCACACCCGTGACGACCAGGCCGAGACGGTGCTGCTCGCGCTGGCCCGGGGCGCCGGACCACGCGGACTGGCCGGCATGCCCGAGCGCCGCGAGCTGGAAGGGGTGCCGCTGCTGCGCCCGCTGCTCGACGTCACCCGGGACGAGACCCGCAAGGCGTGCGCCGCGCTCGGGCTGACCCCGTGGGAGGACCCGCACAACGCCGACCCCTCGTACGCCCGCGCCCGGGTACGCACCGACGTGCTGCCGGTGTTGCTGCGGGCGCTCGGCCCGGGGGTGCTGGACAACCTGGCCCGGACCGCCCGGCTGGTGGCCGCCGACACCGCCGCGCTGGACGACCTGGCCACCGGCGCGCTCGCCGACTCGGCCGGGGTGCGGGTGGTCGGCGGTGGGCTCTCGGTGGCGGCCCTGGCCGCGCTGGCCCCGGCGGTGCGGACCCGGGTGCTGCACGCCTGGGCCCGTGAACTGGGCGCGTCGCCGGCCGCGCTGTCGCACCGGCACGTGGCCGCGCTGGACGCGTTGGTCACCGACTGGCGCGGGCAGGGCCCGACGCACCTGCCCGGCGGGCTGCGGGTGGCCCGTAGCGCCGGCCGCCTGCTCCCGCTCGACCGGGGGCCCCGGCTGAGACGCGTAACCGTCGGTTGAGCGGGGAGCCATGAGCGGGTGGCGTTTTCCGGCGGAGCTGGCGGCCTGTCGGGTCGGTTTTCGCTCTCCGATCATGAGGGGGCGTCGCCGGTTCTCCCCGGGAGCCGCCGGAGGCGGTAGACAGGGCGGATGACGTACCCCCGACAGCCGCTCTTCGCCCCGAACGGTGCCGTCGCGACCAGCCAGCCGCTCGCGGCGGCCGCGGGTCTGGCCGTGCTGCGGCGCGGCGGCAACGCCGTCGACGCCGCGCTGGCCGCGGCGATCGCGCTCACCGTGGTCCAGCCGCCCTCCAACGACATCGGCGGCGACCTGTTCGCGATCGTCTGGGACGGTGAGCGGCTGCACGGGTTGAACGCCTCCGGCCGGTCCCCGGCCGCGTTGACCCGGGAGGTGGTGCTCACCGCGACCGGGCGGCGCGCGGCGACGCCGGTCGACGCGCTCGGGGGCGGGCAGGCGCGCGGCCCGGCGATGCCGGCCCGGGGCTGGCTGCCGGTGACCGTGCCGGGCGCGCCGGCCGGCTGGCGGGACCTGCACGACAGTTTCGGGTCGCTGCCCTTCGCGGAGCTCTTCACCGACGCCGTCGGGTACGCCGAGCACGGCTACCCGGTCGCCACCGGCGCCGCCGCCACCTGGGCCCGGGCGCTCGCCGCGCGGGTCGACCCGGTCGGCGAGGAGTACGCCGAGTTCGACCGGGTCTTCACCGTCGACGGGCGGGCGCCGCGCCCCGGCGAGCGGTGGCGCAACCCGGACGCGGCCCGCACCCTGCGGCGGATCGCCGAGACCGGCGCGGAGGACTTCTACCGGGGTGGGATCGCCGCCGCGCTCGACGCGCACGCCGCCCGCACGGGCGGCCTGCTCACCGGCGACGACCTGGCCCGGCACACCTCCACCTGGGTGGACCCGGTCAGCGCCCGGTACCGGGGGCACGACGTCTGGGAACTGCCGCCCAGCGGGCAGGGGATCGCCGCCCTGCTCGCGCTGCACATCCTGGACGGCACGGACCTGGCCGCGCTCGACGCCGGGGAACGGCTGCACCGCCAGGTCGAGGCGGTCAAGCTCGGCTTCGCCGACGCCCACGCCCACGTGGCCGACCCGGAGCGGGCCCCGGTGCCGACCGCCGCCCTGCTCGACCCCGGCTACGCGGCGATCCGCCGGGCCCTGGTCACTGACCGGGCCGGCGACCCGGTGGCCGGCGACCCGGAGCGGGGCGGCACCGTCTACCTGTGCACCGCCGACGCGGGCGGAATGATGGTCAGCCTGATCCAGTCCGGCTACCTGGCGTTCGGCTCCCGGGTGGTGCTGCCCGGGCACGGCTTCGCGCTGCAGAACCGGGGCCTCGGCTTCCGCCTCGACCCGGCGCACCCGAACGTGGTCGGGCCGGCCAAGCGGCCCTTCCACACCATCATCCCGGGCTTCCTGACCCGCGACGGCGCGCCGGTCGGGCCGTTCGGCGTGATGGGCGGGCACATGCAGCCGCAGGGGCACGTCCAGCTGGTCTGCGCCACCCTCGACGCCGGCCTCGACCCGCAGGCCGCGCTGGACGCCCCCCGCTGGTACTGGCACGCCGGCCGCACCCTGCTGGTCGAGCCGGCGCTGGCGGCGGTGCCCGGCCTGGTCGCGGGGTTGCGCGCCCGGGGGCACGAGGTGGCCGTCGCTGCGGAGTCCTCCGTGTTCGGGTACGGGCAGGCGCTCTGGCGGGCTTCCTCCGGTGGGTACGTGGTGGGGTCGGAGTCGCGGGTCGACGGAGCCGCTGTCGGGTTCTGACTCTTTCGGTTCGTCGTTGTCGCGGTGGGGTTTCGCCGGAGCCCGACCCGCTCCGGGCGGTCAGGCTTGATCCCTGCGCGGGTCGGGCTCCGGCGAAACCCTCCCGGGTCGGGCTGGTGGGTCCGCGCCGGCGGGTGGGGTCATCTGCGGTGGTTGCGGTGGTGCCGTCCGGTCTGCCTCACCGTCGTGCCTGCTGGCCCGGGAGGCCCTGGCCGCGTCCGGACTCGTCGGGGCGGGCGTCAGTGGGCGGTGGCGCGGTCGCGGAAGGTGGTGCGGTAGGCGTGCGGGGTGGTGCCGACGCGGCGGGTGAAGTGGTGGCGTAGCGCGGCGGCGTCGCCGAAACCGGCCCGGTCGGCGACGGTCTCCACGCTCAGGTGGGTCTCCTCAAGCAGGCGCCGGGCCAGCAGCACCCGCTGGTTGGTGAGCCAGTCGTGCGGGGTGGTGCCGGTCTCGGCCCGGAACCGGCGGGCGAAGGTCCGTGCCGACATGCCGGCCCGGGCGGCCAGCTCGTCCACCGTGATCGGCTGGCGCAGGTGCCCCATCAGCCAGCTCAGCACCGGCTCGAGCGTGGGAGCCTCCGGCGTGACCGGGATCGGCGCCTCGACGTACTGGGACTGGCCGCCGTCGCGGTGCGGCGGGACGACCATCCGGCGGGCCAGCCGGGTGGCGGTGGCGGAGCCGTGCTCCTGCCGGACGAGGTGCAGGCAGGCGTCGATGCCGGCGGCGGTGCCGGCGCTGGTGAGCACCGGCCCGTCGGCGACGTAGAGCGAGTTGCACCGGACCCGGGCCGCCGGGTGGCGGCGTTGCAGCTCGTCGACGTACCGCCAGTGGGTGGTGCACTCGCGGCCGTCGAGCAGCCCGGCGGCGCCCAGCACGAAGGCGCCCGAGCAGACACTGAACAGGTACGCCCCCCGGTCGGCGGCCCGGCGCAGCGCGTCCAGCACCGGCTCGGGCACCGCGCACCCCTGGGCGTGCGCCGGCACGGCGACCAGGTCGGCCTCCTCGACGGGGCCGAGGTCGGCGTGCGGGGTCAGCCCGAAGCCGGAGGCGGTGCGGACGGGGCCGCCGTCGGCGGTGCAGACGGCGAACCGGTAGCCGGGGAAGCCGTCCGCCGTCCGGTCGGTGCCGAAGACCTCGGCGAGCACGCCGAGCTCGAACGCGGCGACCTGGTCGAGTGCGACGACGGCGACCGAACGGAGCATGTGACGAGGGTAACCCCAGCGATGGCAGGAAATCGAGGGGGCGTGGCATTCCTGCCACTGTCCGGGCGCGTGCGACGGGCGGAAACTGGTTCCAGTCCGGTGCGCACCGGCGGCGAAAACAGTCCAATACCCGCGAAAGCGAGCGCCGCCATGGAATTCCTGCTGCTACTGCTCTTCCTCGTCGGCCTGGCCGTCGCCTCGGTCACCGGCCTCACCGCCGACAGCCGCGACTCGGCCGACTGGAAGCCGACCGAGCAGGGCCGCCGCTGGCGGTCCCGCACCTGCTGAGACAATTGCCCAGTATTGCCGGGAAAATCCACGGCGGGACCGCGCCAAAAGGGGCGGCCCCGCCGACGGGGGCCAGTCGGCGTACGGCAGGCTATGAGTCATGGCTGACGGCTCCTGGTACGACGCCGACATCGACCACGTGATCATCTCCGAGGCGCAGATCCGTGAGAAGACCGCGGAACTGGCCAAGCAGGTCTCCGCGGACTACGCACACGTCGAAGACGGGCTCCTGCTCGTCTGCGTGCTCAAGGGCGCGGTCATGTTCATGGCCGACTTCTCCCGGGCGCTCGGCCGGCACGGGCCCCCCGCCGAGCTGGACTTCATGGCCATCTCCTCGTACGGCCAGGGCACCACCTCCTCCGGCGTGGTCCGCATCCTCAAGGACCTGGACCGGGACATCGCCGGCCGGCACGTGGTCGTGGTCGAGGACATCGTCGACTCCGGGCTGACCCTCTCCTGGCTGCTGCGCTACCTGGAGTCCCGCTCGGCGGCCAGCGTCGAGGTGGTCGCCCTGTTCCGCAAGCCGGACGCGGTGAAGGTCCCCGTCCCGGTGAAGTACGTCGGCTTCGACATCCCGACCGAGTTCGTGGTCGGCTACGGCCTCGACTTCGGCGAGCGCTACCGCGAGCTGCCCTACGTCGGCGTGCTCAAGCCGGAGGTCTACGCCCGGGCCTAGCCCGCCGCCCGACCTGGCCGAAAGCTGCTCGGTTCGGCGTCCATTGAGCAGACGTTCAGCGGGCTCTCAGCGAATCGGACTACCGTGGGTGCCGGTGGCGCGGAGGCACTCTCCACGCCCGACCCCTCGACCCGTGGTTGACCGGCGGTCGGGCGGCCGGATGCGGAGCTCCCGCCACGCCGGCTGAAACCCCGGTTCGCCGTCCGCGTAAGTGCTGGGCTCGCAAGCTCACTCCTGGCGCACACGGTGTACCGTCGAATGACCGCGGTGCGGCAGTTCGCGCCTCGGGGCCGAGCCGGCCCGCACGGCGGCCCGGCGCCGCCAAGGCGGCGACACCATTCAGACGGTCAGGACGTCGATCAGGAGGATGCGGGCGCCTCGGCGCTCGACAACAGTATGGAACGTACGCGTTTCTTCCGTCGACCGGTGGTCTGGATCATCCTGGTCATCCTCGGCGCCGTTTTGCTCAGTCAGCTGTTCACCGCTGGTCCCAGCTACCACCGGGTGGACACTTCCGTTGCGCTCGACCAGCTCCACACCGCCAAGATCGACAAGGTCGTCTTCCAGGACAAGGAGCAGACGCTCCAGCTCAACCTGGCCGAGAAGACCAAGTTCGGCGACACCACGACCGACCGCATCGAGGCCCAGTTCCCGTACCAGGTCGGCAACCAGGTCTGGAACGAGGTCCTGGACGCCAAGGCGGCCAACCGGGTCACCGGCCCGGCCGATGCCAAGGTGTCGTCCGACAGCATCTGGGTGAGCCTGCTGGTCAACCTGCTCCCGATCGTCCTGCTGGTGCTCCTGCTGATCTTCTTCATGTCGCAGATGCAGGGCGGCGGCTCCCGGGTGCTCAACTTCGGCAAGTCCAAGGCGAAGATGATCACCAAGGACACGCCGAAGACCACGTTCGCGGACGTGGCCGGGGCCGAGGAGGCCGTCGAGGAGCTGCACGAGATCAAGGACTTCCTGCAGAACCCGGCGAAGTACCAGGCCCTGGGTGCCAAGATCCCGAAGGGCGTGCTGCTCTTCGGCCCGCCCGGTACCGGTAAGACGCTGCTCGCCCGCGCGGTGGCCGGCGAGGCCGGGGTGCCGTTCTACTCGATCTCCGGTTCCGACTTCGTGGAGATGTTCGTCGGTGTCGGCGCCAGCCGGGTCCGCGACCTCTTCGAGCAGGCCAAGGCGAACGCCCCGGCGATCGTCTTCGTCGACGAGATCGACGCGGTCGGCCGGCACCGCGGCGCCGGCATGGGCGGTGGCCACGACGAGCGCGAGCAGACCCTCAACCAGCTGCTCGTCGAGATGGACGGCTTCGACACCAAGGGCGGGGTCATCCTGATCGCCGCCACCAACCGGCCGGACATCCTCGACCCGGCGCTGCTGCGCCCGGGCCGCTTCGACCGGCAGATCCCGGTGGACGCCCCCGACATGGAGGGCCGCAAGGCGATCCTGCGGGTGCACGCCAAGGGCAAGCCGTTCACCCCCGACGTCGACCTCGACGCGGTGGCCCGGCGTACCCCCGGCTTCAGCGGCGCCGACCTGGCCAACGTGATCAACGAGTCCGCGCTGCTCACCGCCCGCAAGGACCAGCGGGCGATCACCAACGACTCCCTGGAGGAGTCGATCGACCGGGTGATCGCCGGTCCGCAGCGGCGGACCCGGGTGATGAGCGACCAGGAGAAGAAGATCACCGCGTACCACGAGGGCGGCCACGCGCTGGTCGCCTGGGCGCTGCCGCACGCCGCGCCGGTGCACAAGGTGACGATCCTGTCCCGCGGCCGCTCGCTGGGCCACACCCTGGTGCTGCCCACCGAGGACAAGTACACCCAGACCCGCGCCGAGATGGTCGACACCCTGGCGTACGCGCTGGGTGGCCGGGCCGCCGAGGAGCTGGTCTTCCACGAGCCGACCACCGGCGCCGGCAACGACATCGAGAAGGCCACCCAGCTGGCCCGCGCGATGATCACCCAGTACGGCATGAGCTCCAAGCTCGGTGCGATCAAGTACGGCACCAGCGGCGACGAGCCGTTCCTCGGCCGCAACATGGGCCACGAGCGGGACTACTCCGACGTGGTGGCGGCCGAGATCGACGGCGAGATGCGGGCCCTGATCGAGGTGGCCCACGACGAGGCCTGGGAGATCCTGGTGGAGTACCGGGACGTCCTGGACAACATCGTCCTGGAGCTGATGGAGAAGGAGACCCTCTCCACCGCCGACATGGCCCGGATCTGCGTCCGGGTGGCGAAGCGCCCGCCGATGGCCCCCTACAACGGCTTCGGCAAGCGTCAACCCTCCACCGAGCCCCCGGTGCTCACCCCGGCCGAGAAGGACAAGCTCAAGGCGCAGGCCCAGGCCGACGGCGCGTCCGTCGGCGGCTCGAACAACTCGGACGGTACCCACTGAACACGGACGCCGCGGCCAGTCCCGAGGACTCGGGGCTGGCCGCCTCGTCGACCGAGCCCGACGGCGACGAGGCGCTGGACTACGTCGCCGCCCGGCTGATCAGCGGCAAGCTGACCGGCCGCCCGGTCGAGGACACCATGGACCTCGGCCGGATCGAGAAGGCGGTCCGCGAGATCCTCATCGCGGTCGGGGAGGACCCCGACCGGGACGGACTCCAGCAGACCCCGGCCCGGGTGGCCCGGGCGTACGCGGAGCTCTTCGCCGGCCTCCGGGTCGACCCGGCCCAGGTGCTCAGCACCACCTTCGAGGCCAACCACGAGGAGTTGGTGCTCGTCCGGCACATCGATGTGATGAGCCTCTGCGAGCACCACCTGCTGCCGTTTAGGGGCAGCGCGCACATCGGCTACATTCCCGGCCCGGACGGCCGGATCACCGGCCTGTCCAAGCTGGCCCGGCTGGTCGAGGTCTTCGCCCGCCGCCCGCAGGTGCAGGAGCGGCTCACCTCGCAGATCGCCGACCTGCTGATGAGCAAGCTGGCGCCGCGCGGCGTCGTCGTGGTGCTCGAATGCGAGCACATGTGCATGGCGATGCGCGGCATCCAGAAGAGCGGCGCCCAGACCATCACCTCGGCCGTGCGGGGCACCCTCCAGCACGACGCGAAGTCGCGGGCCGAGGCGATGGCCCTGATCATCCCGCGCTGACCCGTACCATCCTGGCCGGCCGCGTCGCCCCCACCCGGGCGGCACGGCGTTGCGTCGACGGCAGGGCTCAGCCGGCCAGCATCGCCAGCATGACCGCGCTCGCCGTCACCACCGCGGGCACCAGGCAGGTCAGCGCCCCCAGCCGGGGTGTCCGATCCAGCCGCTGGTTCGAACGCGGCGGGAAGAGCCGACCCACCGCCACCCAGCCAGTGCCGAACGCGACCGCCGGCATCGGCAGCCCGACGACCAGCGCCACGAGGCTCGCCGTACCCGTCCCGGCGACCGCGAGGACGACCAGCTGGACCACCGGCACCAGCAGCGCCAGCGGGCCGTACACCAGCAGGTTGCGGGCCCGGGGCGGCCAGGCCGCCGGTCGCAGCGGGCCCCGCGCGGCCAGCGTCGCGTCGGCCGCATCCGCCCAGCCGCGGGCCACCCGCAACGCGGCCAGCACCGCCGCCGGACCGCCGACCATCTGCCGGGCCGCCTCGGTCAGCTCCGGCGGCGTCGGGGTCAGCGAGATCGCCGGTACGCCCAGCTCCCGCAACCCGGCCTGCTGCGGTGCCAACCGGGCGTGCACCTCGGCCAGCTCCTCCCGGGCAGCCTCCACCGCCCGCGCCTGCTCGGCGGCGGCGGTCGCCGCAGCGCGGCGCACCCCGTCCAGCTGCCGGGCGGCGGCGAGGTAGTCCGTCCACGCGGCGTCGACCGTGCCCACCGGCTTGTCACCGACCCGCTGCCGGGCCGTCGTCGCCGGGGCCGCCACGCCGACACCGATCCGCTGCCGGGCCGTTGCCGCCGGGGCCGCCTCGTCGACGCCCACCCCGCCGGCCCGCTCGTCGCGTTCGCTCATGCCGGCTCCTCCCCGTCGGCGAACGGCACCAGCACCGTGCCCCGCTCGCCCGGACCGTCCCAGAGCACCACCCGGCCGGGGCGGGGCCGCCACTCCACCGGGCGGCCGAAGACCGCACCGAGCATCGCCCCTGGCACGTCCACCGCCGCGACGGCGGCCAGCTTGTCCACCTGGCCGTCCGGCTCCAGCAGCGCCGCGAACGGCGGCACCGTCCGCCACCAGCCCAGCAGGTGCGTGCCGGTCGGCGGACCCTCACGCAGCAGCGCGCGCAGCCGCTCCACCGGCAACTCCTCCGCCGTCGCCCGGTCCACCCCGAACACCACCAGGTACGCGGGCCCGTCGCCGTCCATCGCGGCCAGCAGGCCCGCCGCGTCGACCGTCTCCGCCCGCTGCCGCTGCGCCAGCTCGGCCGCCAACCCGGCGGCCAGCGGCGCGGACCCCTCGGCCAGCGGCGCGAGCACGAACCGGGCGGTGCCCGGCGGATGGTGGGCGGCCGTGCTCCGCGCGGCGTTCGCCAGCAACCCGGCCGCCCCCGCACCCGCCCCGAGGACGGCGAGATTGCGCCCGGCGACCGGGCCGAGCGGTACGGCGACCGTCGTCCGGGCCACGTCCACCGCCCGGCCGAGCAGGGCGGCCGGCCCACCGACCCGGCCGGCCAGGGCGGCCCGCAGCCGGGGGTCGTTGCCCAGCAGCGGCCGGGCCCAGCCGGCGAAGACCACCGGCGGGATCGTCCCCTCCGGGCGGGCCGCGAAGAGCCGGTGCCGCAGCCGCTCGACCGTCTCCGGGGCGTCGTGCGGGTCGGGGAAGCGGACCAGCCGCTCGTGACCCCGGATGGCGCCGCGCGGGCCACCGAGCCCGCCCGCCGTGTTGACCACCGCGCTGCCCACCGCCAGGCCCGCCGCGGCATCGTTGGCCGGCGCGAGCACCGCGCCACCGCCGGAGAGCGCCACCCGCACCGGGAACTGGCCCAGCACCGAGTCCCGCGGCGCCGGCCCCGCACCGATGCCCAGGTCGCCCGCGCCGGCCAGCACCAGGTGGATCCCGTACGCGCGCCCGGCCCGGGCCAGCCCGTCCAGCCGGGCCAGCACGTCGGCGGCGACCGGATCCCGGGCCGCCAGCAGCAGCGGGAAGTTGTCGATCACGCAGACGATCCGGGGCAGCGACTGGTGCTCCCGCAGCTCCGCGTAGCGCTGCCCACCGGCCCGGGCGCCCGCCTCCTCCCGCCGGCGGGTCTCCGCCGCCAACTGGTCGAACAGGTCCCGCACGTACTCCGGGTCGGCGGCCATCGCGGCGGCCCGGACCTGCGGCACCCAGGAGCGGTCCCGCTCGGTCTGCAGGAACTCCACGAAGGACTCGCCGTCGCCGAGGTTCACCAGGTACAGGACCAGCTCGTCCGGGCCGTACCGGGCGGCGAGGCCGAGCAGCGCGTTGGTGAGGAACGCCGACCGGCCGGCCTCGGAGCGGCCGCTGACCAGCCAGTGCGGGGTCAGCTCGGTGAAGCCGACGGTCACCGGCCGCCCGTTCGCGTCGCCCACCGTCGTGGCGAGCCCGCCGGCCGAGCCGGCCTGCCAGAGCGGCTCCTCCGGCGGCGGCAGCAACTCGGCCAGGTCGAGCCGGGAACCGGCCTCCACCTGCTCGGCCAGCCGCCGGCAGACCGCCCCGACCAGGTCCGGCCCCGGGTCCTCGTCCACGAAGACCGGGGAGTTCAGACCGCTCGGCCCGTCACCGCCCGGCCCGCTCAACGGGCTGCCCGGCGGATCGCCGAGCAGCGCGTACGCGGTCCGTAGCTCCAGCCGGGTGGCCTCCGGCAGCGGCGGGCGGGCCGCGTACGGGCCGGGCGGGGGCCAGCCGGCGACCACCAGGTGCAGGCCGGCCGGTCGGCCCTGGGCGGCCAGCGCCTCGATCCGGGCCAGGTCGCTCGGCCCGGTCAGCTCCGGCAGCCCGGCGATCACCAGCAGCAGCGTCCGGTCGTGCCGGCGGGGCCGGCCGGTGCCGGGGGAGACCCACTGCTCGGCCTCGGTGAGCACCGCCCGCAGTCCGGCCACGTCCACCGCCGGCGGCGGCAGCAGGCCCGCGTCGGCCAGCGCCGCGAAGGGCGCGAAGGTGTCGCCCGCGCCGGCGCCGTCCACCGCTCGCACCAGCAGGCAGCCGGCCGGCGTCGCGGCCAGCAGCCGCAGCAGTACGGCCCGGAGCAGGCCGACCGCCCGTGGCTCCCGGGCGTCGACGTCGAGGGTCAGGTGGCCGGTGCCGAGCAGCGGCACCAGCGCGGGGAAACGGGCGTCGTCCAGCGGCGCGGCGGTGCCGACCCGGACGAAGGGCGGATTCTCCTCACCGGCCGGGGTGTCCGGCGGCAGGCTGTCCAGCGGGGCGCCGGCCCAGCCCGGCGCCAGCAGCGCCGCCGCGGTACGCAGCCGGTCCGCCAGCTCGTACTGCCGGCGCTGGTCGGCGGGGGCCGGGCGGGTCTCGTCGAGCACGCCGGCGGCCGCGGCGGCGGTGGCGGCGGCCCGCCGGTGCAGGGCGGCGGCCCGGTTCGTACGTGTCTTCGGACCGGCCACCACGTCCACCTCTCTTCCCGAGGCCGACATTTCCTCCCCGGGCACAGACCGTATCCCAGCCGGCGGCGCACCTCCGGGATGTCGCCCGGCGCTGCGCCGGAATGGTCGCCCGGTACGGTCCCACCGAGGTCCGCGCCGGGCGGCGTCCACCCCGGCGGTTCGCCACGATCGGTGGATCTGGGGCATTGGGTACGCGGCGGGCAGCCGATAGCCTCAAGGGGTGGAATCAGTGCAGCCCCCCGCCGGTTCCCAGGTCTCCCGCGTACCGGCGCAGCGGACCCCGCCGGAGCAGTTGGCGCCCCCTGCCGTCATGCCGGCGCCGGAGCAGCCGCCCCGCCGGACACGCACCGTGCTCACCGTGGTCGCGGGGGTGCTGGCGCTGCTCTGCGTGAGTGGCGCGGTGACCGGCTACGTGCTGTACGACCGCGCCACAGCGCCGGACCGCAGCGCCCCGGACGTCGTGGTGGCCAATTACATTCAGGCATTCCTTGCGGACCGCAACGACACGAGAGCAGGTGAATTCGCCTGCCACAACGGTGTCGATATCGACGATCTACGACTCCTTCGTGATGATCTTGTAGCGCGGGAGCGCCGCTTCGACACGAAGATCTCAACAAGCTGGGAAGATTTCAAGATTCAGCAGCAGGGTGACCGCGCCAACGTTGAAGTTGTCCTCATCCTCTCAGCCTTCATAGACGGGATCTCGCAGAGCGATCGCCAGGGCTGGCGGTTTGAGACGCAGCGTCAGGACGGCTGGCGGGTATGTACCGCGAAGCGCTCCTGACCGTCCTCACTCGATCCACAACAGGTGCACCGGTACCTCCAGTGTGGTCGGTGGCTGCCCGCGCCAGGCCCACCGGTACCACTCCAGTTCCGGGGTGACCCGGACGCAGATGTCGCCGTCGGCGCCGGAGTAGGTCTCGGTCACCGCGCGCAGGTCCCGATGCTCGACCGAGTCCTCGACGTGCACCACCCGTCGACCGCTGATCGCGTCCGCCTCGAAGACCGGCGTCGGTGCCCGGTGTGCCGGCTCGTCCAGCGAGACCAGCCGGATGCCCTGCTCGCGGACGGCCGTTCCCGGCGACGGGCGCTCGCCGAGCGTCTCGACCCAGACCCGCTCCACGGGGATCAACGGCGCGAAGACCTCGACCTGGTCGGACTCGGCCCGGTACCACTCGTGCTCGGGGATCACGGGTACGTAGGTGCGGCTGCCCTGCACCACCCGTTCGTCGGCCCGCAGGTCGCCTCGCCAGCCCCGGCCCGGCAGCCCGACCAGCACCCGCCGGCCGCGCAGTTCGACCCGCCCGGTGGCGGGCACGATCTCGACCGGCCGGGGTGTCAGCGGCGCCCAGTCGGGCTGGCCGGCGAAGGGATCCGGCAGCGGACCGGTCATCGTTCCGCTTGCCTCGCGCTCGAGCCGTTCAGGGGCGCGCCCCGCTGCCGCATGAACGGCACCGGGTCGATCGACCCACCGGAGCTGCGGTCGCCGTCCCGGTGCACCTCGAAGTGCAGGTGCGGACCGGAAGAGTTGCCGCTGCTGCCCACCCGTCCGATCACCTCGCCGGCCCGCACCTCCTGACCGGGGACGACCAGTGGCTTCTCGGCCATGTGGCAGTAGCGGGAGATATACCCGCCGGCGTGCAGGATGTCGACGAACCAGCCGCAGCCGCCCTTGCCGGGGTAGCCGTCCACGTCGCAGTCGAGCCGACCCCGGTGGTCGGGGTCGCAGCGGGCCACCAGCACCCGACCGGTGGCCGCGGCGTGGATCGGCGTCGTCCCCTTCGGCGCGGCGATGTCCACCCCGTTGTGTTGCGGTCGGCTCGCGGTCCGGAAGCCGGAGCCGACTCCGCCGCGAATCGGCGCCGTCCACCCGGAGGCGGCGATCGTCTCGGCGGACGCCTGGTCGCAGACGGCCTTGCCGGCGATCTGCACCGTCTGGGCGGCACCCTTGGCCAGCGCGTTTACGATCTGGCTGGCGGTGTCCTCGTGCTTGGCGTACGCGTCGGGATAGGCGCTGATCTGGACCCGCTGGGCGGCGAGGGTCAGCGGGAGCCGTTCCCAGCCGTCGACCTTGAGTAGCTTCTCGTAGAACTTGCGGGCCGCGTGGTCCGGGCTCATCCGCTGCGAGACGCTGCCCCACCCGGCGCGCTGCTGGAACAGGCCGACCGAGTCGTGGTCGCGCCCGACCCCCTCGTTGGGGATCCGGCGGGATCCGGCGACGGTGCTGTTCGCCAGGTTGCGCAGGGCCGACTCCTGCATCGCGGTCGCCACCGCGATCACCCAGCCACGGGGTGGCACCTTCATGTCCTGCCCGACCTTGATGATGACGGCGGCGTTACGCAGCTGGCTGTCGCCGTAGTCGGACATGCGCGGCATCCTGCCGGTGACGTTGACCCGGTGGTCCTCGCCGCACGTCTGTTCCGAGGCGACCAGGCTCTGGTCGTCGCCGCCGAGATCGGTCAGGAAGAAGGCCGCCGTGCCGCCGCCGCAGCACAGCAGGGCGAAGGTGGCGGTCAGCGCGGTGACCAGGGCGCCGATCCGGAGTCGGCGACGGGGCGGCTGGCCCACCCCCGGCAGCTCGGCAGTCATTCCCGCTCCCAGTCCACGGCGTCCACCAACCAGCGCCCGTCCGGCGCCACCAACTCGAGCCGGAGCCGCCCGGTCTCCAACGGGAGCAGCACCTCCGCGAAGGCCTCCGTGCGCGGCCGGAGAGTCAGCTTCCCGGTCACCTTCTCCGCCGGCACGCCGGACGGGTCGGCGCCCGTCAGCTTCTCGGTGAGCCCCGCCGTGGACAGCGGACGCAGATCCGACTGCCACTTCTCCGCCGTGGTGGCGGGCCCACCGAGCCATGCCCTCGCGAACCGCTCCGCGGTCTGCTCGGCGGTCAGTTCGCCGGGACGCGTCCTCGGCGACGGTGGCACCGGCGTGGCGACGACGCCGTCGTCGCCCTCCGCGGGGTCCACGGTGGTGATGGGTTCGCGTGGGCGGTTGCTGAGCCCGGTCGCCGGGTCGACGGGGCCGGTGACCAGGCGGGCGGCCCCGATCACCCCGAAGACCAGCACGGCGATCGCGAGCGCGATGCCGACCCGGGACCGCAGGACCCGGGTGACCAGGAACTCGATCGCTCGCCGCATGGCCGTCACCGTGCCTCGGAGCGCGCCCGGGGGCTGGGTCTGGTGCTGGCCGGCGCGCGCTCCGCCGAGTCGGGTCGGTAGACCACGAAGGACGGCGACTCCTCGGGCACGTCCGGCTCCGTCCAGGTCGCCGGCTGCCGACGGCGTGGACGCGGCGCGGTGGTCCGCCCGCCGTCACCGGACCGCACCTCCGGTGGGTCCGCCTCCGCGCGCTCCCGGCCGTCCGGCCGCTCCCGCCCGGTGGGCGTGGTGGAGGAGTGCGACGGGTCCTCACGCCGGGCCTCCGGGCGCAGGTTCGACGGCTCCAGCGCCAGCCCGCGCCGCCGGGACACGGCCGGCTCGGCCGTGCCCCCCGGCTCCACCACGTCGAGCCTCGCGGCGATGCGCATGTCGCGGAAGAAGCGACGGTGCCAGGAGCCGGCCGAGCTGACCGCCTCGCTGCTGTCCTTGCCGCCGAGCTGGGTGATCCGGCGGTACGGGCGCAGCAGCAGCCAGCCGACCACACCGCAGAGCCAGACCAGCACCACCTGCAGCCAGCCCGGCAGGGTGGGAGTGCTCATGATCAGGTCCACCGCGAAGAGGTAGATCGCGGCCCCGGTGCCGAAGATGGCGATGTTGAAGAGGGCGGCGACCACCGCGTTCCCGAGCCGGCGCAGCCCGGCACTGGCCGGCCGTAGCAGGCCGACCGTACCGAGGATCGGTGCCGCGATCACCGCCCATCGGAAGATCAGGAAGCCGAGCAGCACCAGCAGCGACGCGGTCAGGTCGAACATCGCGAAGAGCAGTGAGGCCAGCACGGCGATGAAGCCGGAACCGATCCGGTCCATGTCCCGGGCACCGGTGAGGTACTCGTACGCCTCCGGGTCCTCCTTCTTGATCTGATCGGCCACGGTCATCCACTGCTGCTGCTTGGCCTTCACGACCACTTCACGAGTGGCGGGATTGGCGCGAATGGACTGCGACTCACCCCAGGAGAGCGATTTGGCGTCGTAGAGGACCGGGCCGTACCTCTTGGCGGTCTCGCTGTCCGCCGACCCCAGCACCCCGCGCAGCCAGTTGCGGTAGAGCATCGACTCGGTAGCGGTGTCGCTGGCACGAACCGCAGGCGGCCGCTTGTCCACGCAGGCGTCGGGGTTCGGAAGCACGCACTTGTCGGCCGGAATGTCTCTCGAAGCCGGACCCACCGCGTCGTGTACGACGCCGAGAGTGGTGATGAGCGTGCCGTCGGCGATGTTGGCGGACTTCACCGGCCAGGCGGCCAGGGCGGTCACCGCGACCATCACCAGCAGGGCCCAGCCGGCCGTGGTCATCGCGTTGCTCATGTCCGACTGGCGGGAGCGCCAGAGCAGGTAGAGGCCCACCACGCAGAGCGTGACGATGCCGAAGACGCTGAACACCTTCTGGTAGACGGACTTGGTCGCCTTCTCGACCAGGGGGTCGGCCCAGCCCCACATCGAGCCCGGGTCCCACGCCCGTTCGCGAAGCGCGTTCGAGGCGCCGATGATCGACGTGGCGAACATGAACTCGCCGTTGGCGACCGTCGTGGTGAACTTGTAGTCCGGGTGCAGCACCGTCGAGGCGCAGCCACCCTCGACGTCGTAGGTGTTGAAGCTGTAACCGGCGTAGCCGTAGTCGCTGTAGAGGCCCTTCGGGCCGGGCAGCTTGGACGAGTCCGGCCGAGAGGCGAACCAGCCGGCGAGACCGGAGTCCGGTGCGGAGGCGACCGGCGGCTTCCGGCAGGTGATCTCGTTCTCGCTGACCTTCTGCAGTTTGGCGACGCAGGCGCGGAAGTCCGCCTGCCACTCCTTGGTGCTGCACAGCTCCGCCGCTGCCTGGGCCGTCACCGGCGGGGCCGCGGTGGCCGGGGTGGCCCCGACCACCGGCCAGGCGATCGTGGCACCGGCGAGTACGCCGAGCGCGAGGAGGAGCGCCGCGATCCGTGCCCGGGCCCTCGCCATGTCACGCCTCCAGGTCAGCCAGGACGGTCGGCAGCTGCCCGGCCGCCTGGGCGACCGCAGCGGGGGTGGTGTCCAGGTGTTGCAGCAGCCCCTCGACGTACGACACGTCGACCCGGACCTTCTGCACCCGGCCGTCCACGTCGCGCATGACGAACTCGCGGAAGCCGAGCCGGTCCGCCGAGGTGGCGTCCACTGCGGAGAGCGAGGCCAGGGTGGCCTCGTACCCGTCGTCGACCGGCACCCGCAGCAGCCGCAACGCCTCGGAGGCGATCTCGGCGTCCTCGGCGATCCGCCCGACGAAGACGGTGGAGACGAGGTTCTGCACGTCGAGGCCGAGGATGTCCTTGGGGTTCTGCGAGGCGACCAGCGCGGCGAGGTTCCACTTGCGGGAGTCCCGGGCGAGCCGGACCAGGAACGACCGGCCGGAGCGCCAGCCCTCCATGAAGTGCGCCTCGTCCAGGCCGACCAGCTTGCGCGACGACATCGACCCGCCGTAGCAGCGGCGCACGGCGAGGCGGTGCGCGGTGTGCAGCATCGGCAGGGCCAGCGCCTCCTCGGCGGACCAGTACTCCCGCTCGATCTTGAGGTCGGGGAGCCGGAGGCCGGCCATGGTGATCACGGTGAGCGCCGCGTCGGCGCCGAGCAGCCCCTCCGGCGGGCGGCCGAAGAAGAGCATCGCCAGCGGCATCTCGGCGGTGTCGAGCAGCAGGTTGGCCAGCTCCCGGCCGGCGTCGTCGGCCATCCCCTGCAGGCAGGCGACCACATCGTCCAGGGTGGAGGTCTCCTCCGCCGGCACCTGGCGTACGGCGTGCCGGAACAGGGTCGCGGTGGACGCCTCGCGGGCCACCTGCGGCGGCACCAGCATCATGCAGATGTCCTGCACCAGCATCCGGCGCTCGGCCCGGGCGTTGGAGATCGCGATCTCGAACTCCCGGTCACCCCCCGCGCCGCTGCCGAACTCGCTGCGCAGCGGGGTGGGGATGAGCGAGTACGGCGCCAGCGTCCCGTGCTCCGACCCGGTCAGGTTGAGCACCCGGGAGTACGGTCGCAACTCGGGCATCGCACAGAGCCGGGCCAGCGGGCCGGACGGGTCCAGCAGGGTCACCTGCACCCCGCGCCGCGCGGCCAGGTAGCCCAGGGCGCCGAGCAGGGTCGACTTGCCACCGCCCGGCTCGGCGACGAAGACCGCCAGGCCGGAGCGTTCCCGGACCTCCATCGGGAAGTGCAGGTCGAGGAAGACCGGGCGGCGGCAGGTGCCGGCGGTACGACCGATCAGGTCACCCCGGCGGTCGCCGACCGTCGAGGCGGCCTGTGGCAGTGCGGCGGCCAGTAGGTTGACCGGCATCCGGCGGACGTACCCGGTGTTGGCGATCGGCTCGCCGGGGATGAACTCGCGGGCCAGCCAGTCCTGGTTCTTCGGGTGTTGCAGCGAGATGCGCAGCTCTCGGGAGTAGAGCTGGATGAGCCGGCGGGCCCGTTCCAGGCACTCCTCCCTGGTCCGGCCGCCGACGGCGATCCGGTGCCAGCCGTGCGCGCGGGCGGAGTCGACCGGCAGCCCGGTGGTCATCTCGTCGCCGATCACCAGCGCCCGCTTGGCCAGTCGCTCCAGCTCGGGCGGGGCGTCGATGCCGTGCTCCGCGTAGTCGAGCTGCTGCGAGCGGATCATCCGCAGCCGGTGTTCGAGGTTACGGAAGGAGTCGCCGGAGCCGAGGATGTCCACCCGGGTGGAGATCTCCATCGGCCAGGGCAGCCGCTCGTGGAAGTGCAGCCAGGGCTCGTGCCGCTCGGGGATCTCCAGCGGCTCCATCCGGCCGACGGCGAGCACCGCGACGTGCCGCTCCTCGCCGGTCATCCGGTTGACCAGCTTGACGGTGGAGCCGTACGGGGTGCGGTAGCGCTCGACCTGCTCGGTGAGGGCGAGCAGGTCGCCCCGCTCCCACCGGCCGTTGGTCACCGGGGACAGCGTGCCGGGCGGCGCCATGCAGAGCGCGACCGAGCGGTAGAGCAACCATTCCAGCTCCTGCGCGGTCACCCGGCGGCCGCGCATGCCGAACGCGCCCAGCACCTCGTCGAACTGCTCGACGGTGCGGCCCAGCTTGCGGCGCTCGCCGTCGGCGGTGCCCCGGCCGAAGGCGCGCAGCAGCCGCTCGGTGAGTGAGTCGCCGAGCGAGCGCCGGGCGAAGGTGACCCCGAGGTACGTCTGCCCCTCGGCGTGGTTCACCGACATCAGGTGCCGCTGGGCGGCGACCAGGTGGTCGGCCCAGCCGGGCGTGCCGGGGACGTCGGGCAGCGGCGCGGCGGTGTGCGCGTCGATGGTGCGGGCCCACTCGTCGGCCGGGAAGGGGCGGGTGGTGCGGCGCAGGTGCAGCCGGAACCCGGCCAGGCCGGCGTACTGCTCCGAGATCGCCGAGAGCAGCGCCTCCCGTTCGGCGTCCGGGCGGAACGCCCAGCGCACCTCGGGCAGCCAGTACCACGCGGTGACGGTGTTGGGGGTGAAGGTCAGGTGACCGGCGATCTCGGTGATCGCCAGCTCGATCGACGGGTCCCGGTCGCCGAACTTGATCTTCGGAGGGCGTACCCGGACGGGCTTGGCGGGGGCGCCGCGCCGGCTGGCCGCCCGCTCGCGCGGTGGCGCCAGCTCCCGGGACGCCCGTTCCGCCGGCTCCCGCGGCCCGGGCTCGGCGAGCTCGCGCCGGCCCGGCTCGGCCACCGGATGGCGGGCCGGCTCGTCGACCTCGCGCCGCGCCGACCCGGCGGGCGCCGACCGGGGCAGTTCCTCGGGCTCGGGCCACTCCGGCTCGGCCGGCTCCGACCGGACCGGTTCGACGGTCTCCCGGCGGGCCCGCTCGGTGGCCTCCCGGCGGGCCCGTTCGTCGGCCTCCCGGCGGGCTCGTTCGACGGCCTCCCGGCGGCTGCGTTCGGTGGCCTCGCGCGCGGTGAGCGGTTCGGCGGGCGTGCCGCGGGGCACGCGCTGGGTCGGCGCCTGCACCGGCCGGTCGGGGACCGGCTCGGCCTCGGCCGGCGGGCGGAGCACGGGGAGGCGGTCGCCGGGCTGGTGCGGGACGCGGGTGCGGACCGGCCGGTCGGCGGCCGGGGGCGCCTCGATCGCCGGGGGCGTCTCCGTCCCGATGGCGGGCGTCGGTGCGGCCGACGCGGGCGGCGCCGCCGGCTGGTGCGGGATCGGCGGGTGCTCCCGACCGCCGCGACGCGGGGACGACACCGGGGGCGGCGTGCCGGGGTGCGGGGGCGCGGCCGGGCCGCCGAAGAGGTCGAGGAACGGCGAGTCGATGTCGGTGCCGTCGCCGACCAGCATCGGCGTGCTCGGCTCGGCCGGCGGTACGCCCCGGCCGTTCGCCGGCCGGGGGGCCTGGAAGACGCCGACGCCGCCGTGCCCGGGACTGGTCACCAGGGCCGGGTCGTACGTCTCCTCGCCCCGGACCTCCTCCTCCGGGTAGTCGAGTGACTGCGCACGGTTACCGTGCGTGGCACTGTGCCGTCCGGCCGGGAGACCCGGCGTGGAAGAGCGACTCATTCGACCGCCTCACCCGCGTGGTTCGACTGCCCGATCGGCGTACGCCCGGTCATGCCAGTTCCTCCCGGATCCTGATCCGGCTGCCGACCAGGCGGGGGTCCCGCAGCTCGGCGGCCGGCTCCCGGGTGCGTCGCCAGTCGGTCAGCGCGGTGCGGATGACCATCCGTGCCGGCCGGTCCGGGTCGACGTACCGGAAGATGAACGAGGTGCTCACGATGGCGAGCGCGATCTCCCAGGCGGGGAAGAGCTCGACCTGCAGCGTGAACAGCCAGTGGATGAACATGTAGAGGGGTACGAGCAGCATGAACAGGCCGTACTGGGCGTACGGCAGGTGGACGGGAAGGGTGTAGCCGGGCGGCCCGAGGTAGACCAGGCGAGCCCGGTAGATGTCGTCGTCGGTGCGCAGCCGCATGTCTCGCCCGGCCTATTCGAAGATCAGGTCGATCAGGTAGTCACCGACGAAGAAGAGTGTGGCCGCCCCGGCGATGAAGGCTAGGCCGACGATCGCGATGGCGGAGCTGGTGAGCACCTTGGAGATCTCGCCCCGGCTGGCCCGGCCGATGAAGATGACACCGAGCACGGCGAGCAGGATGGGTGCGATCTTGCTGGCGAAGAAGGTGACGACGCCGCTGGTGTCGATGATGCCCTTCGGGGCCGGTTCGGCGAGTGGCGCCGTCGCCAGGGTGTGCAGCGCCTGCGCGACGCCGGACGTCGCCGTCTGCATGAGTTCGAAGGCGATCACTGGAACCTCCCCATGTCGCGGCCGGCGGTGCCGCGGCGGTGCAGTAGGCAAGCCTGGCGGGAAATGTGTTCACTCGGCGCAGCGTCGGCGACGCTGTGTTCGTTACCCACCACGGAGAGTGGTGAGTTTGGGGGGGATTGTTCCCGCTTGGGCCCTCCCTCCAAGCTTCGCCATCTCGATGCTGGGCAATTTCACAGCGTACGGGCCGCCCTCCTTTGCGACAACCCGCGAAGACTCGACCCGTTTCGACCCGGACGACCGATCGTACACCTGTTCCAATGCGCACGTCAGTCCTGGTGGTGGACGGGCCGGCGGGGGCCGCCGGGCGGGGCGCGGACGACCGGTACCGTCTAGTCGTGACCGATCTGGTACGGGCGCAGTCCCCGGTGGTGATGGGCGTCCTCAACGTCACGCCCGACTCCTTCTCCGACGGCGGCCGGTACGCCGACCGTGACGCCGCCGTCGCACACGGAGTGCGACTGCGCGAGGAGGGGGCCGCGCTGGTCGACGTCGGTGGCGAGTCCACCCGGCCCGGCGCCGACCGGGTCGACGCCGCGACCGAGGCGGCCCGGGTCGTGCCGGTGATCCGGGAACTGGTCGCGGCGGGAGTGGCGGTCAGCATCGACACCAGCCGGGCCTTGGTGGCCGAGGCGGCCCTGACCGCCGGGGCCGCCGTGGTCAACGACGTCTCCGGCGGGCTGGCCGACCCGGACATGGCCCGGGTGGTGCGCGACGCCGGCTGCCCCTGGGTGCTGATGCACTGGCGCGGCCACTCGCGGGGGATGCGCGAGCTGGCCAGCTACACCGACGTGGTCGACGACGTGCGCGCCGAGCTGGGCCAGCGGGTCGACGAGGCGCTGGCCGCCGGGGTCGCCGCCGACCGGATCATCGTCGACCCCGGCCTCGGCTTCGCCAAGACCGCCGCGCACAACTGGGAGCTCAGCGCCCGCCTGCCCGAGCTGGTGGCGCTCGGCTTCCCGCTGCTGTTCGGGGCGAGCCGCAAGTCGTACCTCGGCCGGCTGCTGGCCGACGCCGACGGCGAGCCGCGGCCCACCGCCGGCCGGGAGGCGGCCACCGCCGCCACCAGCCTGCTGGCCGTCGCCGCCGGCGCCTGGGGGGTACGCGTGCACGACGTGCGCGGCACCGCCGACGCGCTCGCCGTCTGGCAGGCCACCGGCCGCCCCCGCCTGGTCGCCGGGCCCGCCGCCGGCCGGGTCGGCCACGCACCCCCGACGGGCGGGGCCGGCGCGCCCGCGGTGGGGCACGAGAGCGGGCGGGCGTGGTGACCGCGTCCGGGGTGGGGGCCGCCGCGCACGCCGGCCGGGACGAGGGAGCGCGATGATCGACCGGATCGAGCTGACCGGCCTGCGGGCGCGCGGCCGGCACGGCGTCTACGACTTCGAACGCGCCCAGGGGCAGGAGTTCGTCGTCGACGCGGTGCTCGAACTCGACCTCGCCCCGGCGGCCCGTTCCGACGAGGTGACCGACACGGTGCACTACGGCGAGCTGGCCGAGCGGCTGGTCGCCGTGATCACCGGCGAACCCGTTGCCCTGATCGAGACGCTCGCCGACCGGCTGCTCGCGGTCTGCCTGGCCGAGCCGCTGGTCACAGCCGCCACGATCACCGTGCACAAGCCCGAGGCGCCGATCCCGCACACCTTCGCCGACGTCGCCGTGACGATGCGGCGTACCCGATGACCCGGGCCGTGCTC
The DNA here is from genome assembly GCF_040656135.1 of Micromonospora sp. NPDC050200. Classification (NCBI taxonomy): domain Bacteria; kingdom Bacillati; phylum Actinomycetota; class Actinomycetes; order Micromonosporales; family Micromonosporaceae; genus Micromonospora; species Micromonospora sp. NPDC050200. The sequence continues at coordinate 50,444 of NZ_JBFALG010000004.1, read as the reverse complement.
TCCCTCGGCAGCAACCTCGGCGACCGCCTCGCCCACCTGCGCGCGGCGGTGGCCGCGCTCGGCGACGCGGTCCTGGTGGTCTCCGGGGTCTACGAGACTCCACCGTGGGGGGACGCCGACCAGCCGGCGTACCTCAACGCGGCGGTGCTGGTCGCGGACCCGGCGGCGGCCCCCCGCGACTGGCTGGACCGGGCCCGGGCCGCCGAGGAGGCGGCCGGCCGCGTCCGCGACCCGGAGCGCCGGTTCGGGCCGCGCACCCTGGACGTGGACGTCATCGCCGTCTGGGACTCCGCCGACGAGCCGGTGCTCACCGACGACCCCGAGCTGACCCTGCCGCACCCCCGCGCGCACCTGCGGGCGTTCGTGCTCCGGCCGTGGATCGACATCCAGCCGTACGGGCGGCTGCCCGGGCACGGCTGGCTGACCGACCTGCTCAACGCCGAACCGGTCGCCGGTGACGCCCTGGAACTCACTCCACGGCCCGATCTGGCGTTAGAGTCGACCCCATGACCGAGTGGAGCCGGCCGGCATGAACCAGGCGCAGCCCCCGCGCGGAAGCGAGCCCGACCGCTTCCGGATGGGCCCCACCCGGATCTCCACGCTGGTCGTGGCCGCCCTCGCCGCCGCGGCGGTGGCCTGGCTGCTGATCAGTACCTTCTACTACGACGTCGCGCCGAACCTGCCCTGGCTGCCGGTGGTCACGCTGGCCGCGCTCGCGGTGCTCGAGGCGTACGCGGCGGTCAACACCCGCAGCCGGATCGAGCGCCGGCCGGGCCGGGAGCCCGTCAACCCGATCCTGGTCGCCCGGTTCGTGGTGCTGGCCAAGGCGTCCGCCCTGGCCGGGGCGATCTTCGTGGGCTTCTACGCGGGGCTGACCGGGTGGCTCTTCATCGAGCACACCAACGCCGCGATCGATGACCGCCCGGCGGCCGGCGCCGGCGTGCTCGCCTCGCTCGCCCTGGCCGCCGCCGCGCTCTGGCTCGAACGCGCCTGCCGGGTCCCCGAGCAGGAGGACGACGAGGACCGGGAGCCCGGCGAGCGCCAGGGCGGCCCGCCCCGCCGCTGATCAGGGGGGTTACGTCCGGCCGCGTGCGCAGGTACCGTCCCTGGCGACCGGAGTGCAGACGACCGTCGACGGGGACGGCCGGCCACGTGGGAGGCGCGCGGCATGGCGTACGACGAACCAGGCCGGGCCGGGTCCGCGGAGCCCGCGTCGGGGGTGCCCGCCGCCGTGCTGGAGAACGTCTTCGACGATCCCGCGCACGGTGAGCCGGGCCGGGACCGGGTCGCCGTGCACCTGGTGTGGGAGATGGTCCTCCTGGTCGGCCTGGTGGCCGTGGTCCTCCTGCTCGGGCGGGAGGACGCCGACGCGCTGCGGGGCGACGGGCTGCGCAGCCTCCTGGTCGACGTGGTCGCGCTCGGCCTGCTCACCCTCGCCGCCGGGCTGAGCCTGCGCACCGCGGCGGTGAACCTGGCGGTCGGGCCGGTCGCGGTGGCCGCCGCGCTGCACTTCGCCGAGCAGGGCGACCGGGGTGTCACGACGGCGCTCACCCCGGCCCTGGTGGCCGCCGCCGTCGGCGGCCTCGCCCTGGCCCTGGCCGTGGTGGTGCTGCACGTGCCCGGCTGGGCGGCTAGCCTGGCCGCCGCCGCGGGCGTGATCGTCTACATCGAGCGACGCACCGCCCCGGTCGCCGTGCAGGCCGACTACGACCCGCACCGCACCGCCTTCTACCTCTTCGCCGGGTTCGCGGCGGTCGCCGCGCTGGGTGGGCTCTTCGGCGCGATCCGGGCGGTCCGGCGGGTGGTCGGCCGGTTCCGGCCGGTGAGTGACCCGGCCCGCCGCCGGGGCGTGCTGGCGGCCCTGGTCACCGCCGTGGCGCTGGTCGGCTCCACCGTGCTCGCCATGCTGGCCGGGGTGCTGCTCGCCGCCAACGGCGCCGGCCCGGTCGTACCGGCGTCCGGGCTGGACTGGACGGTGCTGGCGGTCGGCGTGGCGATGCTCGGCGGCACCAGCGCGTACGGCCGGCGCGGCGGGATCTTCGGCACCCTGCTCGCGGTGGTCGTGGTCGTGGTCTTCCTCGCCTGGGCCGCCGCGCACGGCTGGACGGTCGGCCGCTGGACGGTCGGCGGGGCGGCGCTGGGCGCCGGGCTGGTGGTGACCCGGCTGGTCGAGGCGTGCGGGCGGCCGCGCGCGGCGACCGGTGAGGTGGCCGAGGTCGCCCCGGCGGGTGACGGCATGATCAGCTCCGGTTGGTCGCTGCCCCGGCCGAGCCCGGCCGACAACTGGCCGCCCGCGCTGCCGGCCCAGTCGACCGGGACCCCACCCGACCCGTGGGAGGTCCCCCGCTGGGAGACCGGGCCGCGCCACTGGGACGCCGACGACCGGTGAGGCCCCGGGGTGTGCCGCGTCCGACGGGCCGTACGTGATCTCGCCGGTTAGGCTCGCGGGCATGAGCGAGACTCCTTCCGCCGGTACCGGCCGCACCTTCGACGCGCTCGACGCGCTCTCCACCGAGGAGCTGCGGGAGCGGGCCTTCGCGCTGGCCCGGGAGCGCCGCGACGTGGGCTTCTTCTGGTCGGTGCTGCGGCACCTGCCGAACGCCGACGAGGCCGCCGCGCTGGACGGGGCGCCCAACTCGGTCGGTCCGACCATCGACGAGGCCTCGGCGCTGTGGCGGGAGCTGACCGGCCACGGCTACGAGGAGTCGGCGCCGCTGCTGCGGGCGGCGTTCATCGACTACCTGATGAAGCATTGACCGGTCGTACCGCCGGGTGGTGGAGGGTTGCCCGCCGGATGGCCCTCACCAACCGCCCCCGGACCGTCAGCGGGTACGGCACCGCCGCCGGCACCGGCACCCTGGCCGCACTCATCCTGGTCGGCGTGTGCGGCAGCCCGTGGTACGTCGACTGGGCCGAGGGGCACACCGACCCGAACTCCGCCGGCGGCTGGTTCCTGCGGCTGCTCGCCTGGCCGGCCTGGCGGCTGGAGGCCACCGGTGACGAGCACGGCGTGCTCGCCAGCGACCTGCGGGCCATCCTGCTGCTGGTGTTCGCCGCGACCTTCCTCTACCTGCTGCCCACCTCGCAGGTGGCCCGGGTGCAGGGGTCGGTCAGCCAGTTCTTCTCCGGCTGGGCCGCGTACGTCCTCGCCGCCGCGACCGCGACGCTGCTGGCGGCGCTGCTGACCTCGGACGGGCCGCTGCTCGCCGACTTCCAGACCACCGGCACGGGGGCCACGTACGGCTTCTTCGCCGGCTGGATCATCGGCACCGCCAGCCTCGGCGGCCGGGCCTGACCTCCCCGCCGGGGCGGCCCGGCAGCCGCCGGACCGGTCACCCGGTCAGCTTCGGAGCCGGCCGTGGGCGGACCGCCCGGCGGAGCGGTCTCAGACCGTGGTCCGCCCGAGTTCGAGCACCCGGGCCCGGCTGAGCGCGCCGACCGGCTCGCCGTCGGTGGTCACCACGACCGCGTCGGAGCCCGACGTCAGCATCGCCGCCAGCGCGTCGTACGCGGAGGTGCCCAGCGGCACCGCCGGCAGGTCGGCGGTCGCGCCGGCCAGCGGGGCGAGCCCGTCCCGGGTGAGCGGGGTGACGGCCAGCCGGCGGATGCCCCGGTCCGCGCCGACGAACTCACGGACGAACGGCGAGGCGGGGGCGCCGAGCAGGGCGGCCGGGCTGTCGTACTGCTCCAGCCGGCCCCCCTCGGAGAGCACCGCGATCCGGTCGCCGAGCCGGACCGCCTCGTCCAGGTCGTGGGTGACCAGCACGATGGTCTTGCGGACCTCGGCCTGGAGCCGGAGGAACTCCTCCTGCAACCGGGTCCGCACGATCGGGTCGACCGCCGAGAACGGCTCGTCCATCAGCAGCACCACCGGGTCGGCGGCGAGCGCCCGGGCCACCCCGACCCGCTGCCGCTGCCCGCCGGAGAGCTCGTGCGGGTAGCGGCGGCCGAACTGTGCGGGATCGAGCCCGACCAGTTCCAGCAGTTCGTCGGCGCGGCGGCGGATCCGTTCCTTCGGCCAGCCGAGCAGCCGGGGCACGGTGCCCACGTTGGCGCGCACCGTCTGGTGCGGGAAGAGCCCGACGTTCTGGATCACGTAGCCGATGCGGCGGCGCAGCTTCACCGGGTCGACCCGGGTGATGTCCTCGTCGCCGAGGAGGATCCGGCCGCCGGTCGGCTCGATCAGCCGGTTGACCATCCGCAGCACGGTGGACTTCCCGCAGCCTGACGGGCCGATCAGCACCACCAGCTCGCCGGCCCTGACCTCCAGGCTCAGCTCGCGCACCGCCTCCGTGCCGTCCGGGTAGCGCTTGCGGATGCCGTCCAGGGTGATCGAGGCCGCACTGTGTCCGGCGTCGTCGGTGGTGTCCGGGGTAACGTCCACGTGTGTTCCTCCACCTCAGTTACCGGGCCGCCCCGGGTAACCCGTGGTTCTCCTGGCAGTACTTGCGGGACAACTCTGACACGGTCCTCGCCGCGCTGCGCGAGCACGCCTCGCTTACCGCGCGGGCGGTGCTGATCGCCGCCCTGGTGGCCCTCCCGCTGGCGGTGGCGGCGTACTGGTTCCGTGTCCTCGCCGGCCCGATTCTCGCACTCGCCGGTGTGCTGTACACGGTCCCGTCGCTGGCGCTGTTCGCCTTCATCGCCCCGTACCTGGGCATCGGCGCGGTCACCGTGCTCACCGTGGTGGTGCTGTACGCGCTGCTGGTGATCGTGCGCAACGCGGTGGCCGGGCTGAACCAGGTGCCCCCCGAGGTCCGCGACGCGGCCGAGGGCATGGGGTACGGCCGCTGGGCGCGGCTGTTCCGGATCGAGCTGCCGCTGGCCCTGCCCGGCATCCTCACCGGGGTACGCCTCGCGACCGTCTCGACGGTCGCGCTGGTCACGGTCGGGGTGGTGGTCGGTCGCGGCGGCCTGGGGCAGCTCATCTTCGCCGGCTTCCAGAACAACTTCTACAAGGCCGAGATCATGACCGGGACGCTGCTCTGCGTCCTGCTCGCCCTGGTGCTGGACCTGCTCCTCGCCGGGGTGGGCCGGCTGCTCACGCCGTGGCTGCGGGGGCGCACCGGGTGACCGGCACGGACTCCAGGGCGGGCATGAATCCCGTCGAACAGGCGGTGGTCTGGCTCAACGACCCGCTGAACTGGACGAACCCGGGCGGCGTCCTGGACCGGCTCGGCGAGCACCTGAGCATGTCGGCTGCCGCGGTGCTGCTGGGCTGCCTGGTGGCCTGGCCGGTCGGGCTGTGGCTCGGGCACACCGGCCGCGGCGGCGGGGTGGTCCTGCTGATCTCCAACGTCACGCTGTCGATTCCCACCCTGGCGCTGCTGACCATCCTGCCGCTGACCTTCCTCGGGTTCGGCCGCCCGGCCGTGGTGGTGGCGCTGGCCGTCTTCGCGGTGCCGCCGCTGCTGGCCAACGCGTACACGGGGGTGCGGCAGGCCGACCCGGAGGCCCGGGACGCGGCCCGGGGGATGGGGCTGTCCGGGGGCCAGGTGCTGCGCCGGGTGGAACTGCCGCTGGCGGTGCCGTACCTGGCGGCCGGGTTCCGGACCGCCGCGGTGCAGGTGGTCGCCACCGCGGCGCTCGCCTCGTTCGTCAACGGCGGCGGGCTCGGCCAGATCATCCGGGCCGGCTTCGGGCTGGACATCGCGGCCGGTGGCGGCCAGATCATCGCCGGCGGCGTGCTGGTGGCCGGGCTGGCGCTGCTGATGGAGGGGGTGTTGGCGCTGGTCGAGCGCGCCGTCACCCCGCACCCGTTGCGGCGGGCCCGGGCCGGGGCCGATCGGCGGGCGGCGGCCGCGATCGCCGGGAACTAGGGGTCTCCCGGATCTTCACCGGCCTGCGACGGGCCCGGACGACGCCCGGCGGCGTTGGCGGTTCGCCGTCTGGGCCTCGTCCCGGCTCGACGAGATCCAGGACACACGCCCTGGGCGGGCCGATGACAATCCGGTGACGAACTCCGCGCAGAGTTTGTCGGTCCGGCCCGGAGGATATTGGCTGGAGTCGCGGGCGGCGATCGGATCGCCCGTCGGACACGCGGCCGGCCCACGGGCCGCGCCGGGACACGGAAGGCGGGCACCATGCGCGTACGGACACGGCTGGCGGTCGGCGCGGTCGGCGCGATCACGGCAGCGGGTCTGCTCACCGGCTGCGGGGACGCGGGGTCCTCCGGCACCGACGCGCCGGAGCAGGGCGCGAGCGGGGCCGGGTGCGCCCCGGTCGCCGGCGACCAGTTGGTCGTCCTCGACGACGACAAGAAGCTCCAGGACACCGACAACGTCATCCCGGCGGTCAACGCCGACGTGGCCAACCCGCAGCTGGTCGCCGCGCTGGACAAGGTCTCCGCGGCGCTGGACACGCCGAAGCTGATCGCGCTCAACAAGGCCGTCGTCGTCGACCGCAAGACCCCGAAGGCGGCCGCCGAGGAGTTCGCCTCGGTCAACAACCTCACCACCGGCATCGCCAAGGGCCCGGGCGGGCAGCTCGTGGTCGGCGCCGGCAACTTCAGCGAGAGCCAGACCCTGGCCGAGCTCTACAACATCGCCCTCACCGCGGCCGGTTACCAGGTCAGGGTGCAGCAGATCGGCAGCCGCGAGCTCTACGAGCCGGCCCTGGAGAAGGGCGAGATCCAGGTCGTCCCGGAGTACGCGGCGACCATGGCCGAGTTCCTCAACACCAAGGCCAACGGCAAGAACGCCACCCCGGTCTCCTCGCCGGACCTGGACAAGACGGTGGCCGCGCTGAAGGCCGCCGGCGACAAGGTGGGCATCACCTTCGGCACCCCGTCGACCGCCCAGGACCAGAACGCCTTCGCCGTCACCAGCGCGTTCGCCGACAAGTACGGCCTGAAGACGCTCTCCGACCTGGCGGCCAAGTGCTCCGGCAAGGCGACCGTGCTGGCCGGGCCGCCGGAGTGCCCGCAGCGGCCGAAGTGCCAGGCGGGTCTGGTGCAGGTCTACGACTTCAAGGCCGGCTCGTTCAGTTCGCTGGACGCCGGTGGCCCGCAGACCAAGAACGCGCTCAAGACCGGCGCCGCCAGCGTCGGCCTGGTCCTCTCCTCAGACGGCGCGCTCGCCAGCAGCTGACCACGGGTTCCGGGCGCGGCGGGCACTCCGTCGGCCGCGCCCGGCAGCCCCCCTGCCGTCCCGATTCCGGGTTCTCGACCGTTCCCAGCCAGGGGATCTCTCGGTAGGCTCCACAGCCATGCCCGCCCCGGTCGCGCCAGAAAAGCACAACCCCCAGCTGCTGACCGTCCTGTTCTGGATAGGGGTGGCGATCGCGCCCATCGCGGCGCTGATCCTGCTGGTCGCCGACAACAACGGCCCGCTCCGGTTCGCCGCCGTACTGGCCATCATGGCCGTGGTCCTGATCGGCCTGTCGATCGCGCTGCGCGCCGACGGCGGCCAGCCGCGCGGCGAGGAGTTCCTCGACGAGCTGGAGCAGCTGCGCCGGGAGCTGCGTGCCGAGATCGTGGCCGCCGCCCAGCGCGGCAACCAGGCGCTCGACCGGTCCCAGCGGGTCGAGGACCAGGTCACCGGGCTGCGTCGCCGGCTGGACGCGGCGGCGGCCGGAATCGCCGGGATCACCGGCCCGGTCGCCGAGGAGCCGTCCAGCGCCGGCCGGGCCTGGGTGCCCGCCCCGGAGGCCCACGACCACGCGTCGGGCGGGCGGCGGCGGGCCGCCGCGCCCGAGGAGGCCCCGGCCACCTGGGGGCGCGCGACCGACGACCGGGACGACGAGGAGCCGGCCGGCCGCCGGTACGGCGCGGAGCGTCCCGCCGCCGGCCAGGCCGGGGTGTACGGCTCGGCCCGCGAGTCGCGCGGCGCGGCGTCGGCCCCGGAGCCCGGCGGCCGTCCGGTGGTGCGGCACACCGAGACCGTGCACGTGACCACCCGGCACACCGTGGTGGACGGCGCGGACCCGGCGGTCGGCAACGCCTACGCCGGGTACGCCGGCCGCTGGTCGCCCAATCCTGAGGAGTCGTCCCGGGGTGCCGCGGAGGCGGAGAACTCCTGGTCGGAGCGGGCCGAGCCGGCGGAGCGGGGCTGGCCGGGCCAGCGCGACGAGCGGTCGGGCGGCCAGCGTGAGGACCGGTCCTGGTCGGGCGGCCAGCCCGAGGAGCGGTCCTGGCCGGGCCCCGCCGACGACAGCGCCGACCGGGCGGGCGGGTCGTACCCGGCGGAGGAGAGCTGGTCCGGGGCGCGGGCCGGTGACCGCTGGGCGGAGGTGCGCGACGACGGGCGGGCCCGTGAGGTGCGGATCGGTGAGCGCCGGGCGGAGGTGCACGCCGACGGCGCCGAGTTCCGCATGCAGGACCGGTGGGCCTCGGTACGCCACGACGAGCCGCGCCGGCCCGCCGAGCAGTGGGGTGGCGGCTGGGCCGAGCCGGAGGACCGGCCGGGGCTGCCGGCCGGCGGGGTGCCCGTGCCGGACGAGTGGCGGGGGCCGGCGCGTGGCCAGCAGCCCGCCGAGGAGTCGTGGGGCCAGCGGCCGGCCGACCAGTGGCGGCCGCCCGCGCAGCGGGAACCGGTCGACTCGTGGCGGGCGGCCGAGCCGGAGCCGCGCGCCCGCCAGCAGTGGAGCGGTGAGGAGCGGTACGGCCACCCGCCGCAGGACGACTCCCCGCGTGCCGGTGGCCGCTGGCGTTGACCGGTCCGGTCAGCCGCCGGTCACTTGTCGATGTCGCCGACCACGAAGAACATCGAGCCGAGGATGGCGATCAGGTCCGGCACCAGGGCGCCGGGGAGCAGGGTGGCCAGCGCCTGCACGTTCGCGTACGACGCGGTGCGCAGCTTGAGCCGCCACGGCGTCTTCTCGCCCCGGGACACCAGGTAGTAGCCGTTGATGCCGAGCGGGTTCTCGGTCCAGGCGTAGGTGTGCCCCTCGGGGGCCTTGACCACCTTGGGTAGTCGGGTGTTCACCGGCCCGGTGAGCCGGTCGACCCGGTCCAGGCACTGCTCGGCGAGGTCGAGTGAGGCGTACACCTGGTCGAGCAGTACCTCGAAGCGGGCGTGGCAGTCCCCGGCGGTGCGGGTGACCACTGGCACGTCGAGCTGGTCGTAGGCCAGGTAGGGCTCGTCGCGGCGCAGGTCGAGGTCGAGGCCGGAGGCGCGGGCGACCGGCCCGGACGCGCCGAACGCGGCGGCGTCGGCGGCGGAGAGCACCCCCACCCCGACGGTGCGGGCCAGGAAGATCTCGTTGCGCCGGATGAGCTGGTCCAGGTCCGGCATCCGCCGGCGGACCTCGCCGATCGCGGCGCGGGCCCGGCCGGTCCAGCCGGCGGGCACCTCCTCCTTGAGGCCGCCGACCCGGTTGAACATGTAGTGGATCCGGCCGCCGGAGACCTCCTCCATCACCGCCTGGAGGGTCTCCCGCTCGCGGAACGCGTAGAAGACCGGGGTGATCGCGCCGATCTCCAGCGGGTACGAGCCGAGGAACATCAGGTGGTTGAGCACCCGGTTCAGCTCGGCGAGGGCCATCCGCAGCCAGGTGGCCCGCTCCGGCACCTCCATGCCCATCAGCCGCTCGACGGCGAGCACCACGCCCAGCTCGTTGGAGAACGCCGACAGCCAGTCGTGCCGGTTGGCCAGCACGATGATCTGCCGGTAGTCGCGGACCTCGAAGAGCTTCTCCGCGCCCCGGTGCATGTAGCCGACGATCGGCTCGGCCGAGACGACCCGCTCGCCGTCGAGCACCAGCCTGAGCCGGAGCACCCCGTGCGTGGAGGGGTGCTGCGGGCCGATGTTGAGCACCATGTCGGTGCCCAGCTGCTCCCCGGCGGTGCCCGCCACCAGGCCGGCGCCGGTGCCGACGGTCAGTTCGTGGAGGTCGCCGGCGTCCGTGGTCATGCCCGTCATCGTGCCATGAACGCGGCCGGGTCGACGCCGACCGGTTGCCGCAGCCACCAGTGCCCGCCGAGGCCGACCGGATCGGTCAGCTCGGCCACCGACGACGCGCCGGCCAGCGCCCGCAGGTAGCCGGCCGGGTCGCGGGTGGCCAGGCTCAGCGGCGGTCGGCCGCCGTCGGCCCCGAGCGCCCGCAGCGCCTCCCGCTGCGACACCAGCGAGTACGCACACCGGGCGGCCCGCCCGCCGGCGGAGGCGGCCGAGTCCATCGCGACGTGCGCGGTTACGTCGCAGGAACCGTCCGGCACGGGCGCCACCTGGCGCCCACCCCGGTACCCGGTCAGCGTCGCGTCGAACGGGCGCTCGGCCCTCAGGTGCCCGTAGTCCACGGCCAGTGCCAACCCCCGGTCGATCCTGCCGACGGCGTCGGCCCAGGCTTCGTCTCTGGGTCGGCCAATCTCGGCCAGCGCATCGATCGGGCTGGAGTCGGGCCACCACGTGTCGAGCCACCCGGCGTCAACGGCATCGACCGGGTCGCCGACGGTCTCCTGACCCGTCGCCGGGTCGACCAGCAGGTAGCGCCAGCCGTCCCGCGTCCGCACGGCGACGTCGAGCGGCACGTTGTCCAGCCACTCCGTGGCGACCAGCAGCCCGGTGATCCCCGTCGGAATCTCGTCCACCCACTCGATCCCGGGAGGCAGGTCGACGGGTCTGGGGGCCTTCTCGACGGCGACGAGCCGTACCCGGGAGGCGAGCGGCACCGGGGCGGCGGCCAAGGCCCCGGCAACCCCCAGGGCGAGCGACCGCAACAGCTCCCCACGGCCCGCGCCGACGTCGACGACGGAGAGCACCGGAGGGTGGCCGAGGGCGGCGTCGACCCGCTCGACCAGCCGGAGGAGGGCCGACGCGAACACGGGGGAGGCGTGGACGCTGGTGCGGAAGTGGGCGGCCGGCCCGGCGCCGGAGACGAAGAACCCACCCGGCCCGTACAGGGCCCGGTCCATGGCGTCCCGCCACCGCATCGACATCAGTTCATCCCTTGTCCCCGGTGCGTCACGGTGCCGACCCGAGGGTCAGGGGGATCATCAGGGCCGGTGGCGCGCGTCGGGGGTGGTGGCCGGCCAGATCTCCGCCATGGGGTCCGACGCCCGGAGCGCCGGGAGGTCGGGGGCCGACCGCCCGGCACGGGCGGCGATGTCGCGTACCGCCTCCCGGAAGCCGTTGACCGTCTCGCCGATCTCCATGAATTCGCCTGACTCGTGGGTGACCTCGAAGTACAGGAACCTGTGCTCCTCGGGCGCCAGTGCGGAGACCGAGATGTGCTGGATCTCCGACCAGGGCCAGCCGAAGCTGTGGTCTCCGTCCTCCGTCCGGACCCCGATCTCGTCCACCACGACCCGTTGCGTCACACGCGGCACTGTAACCGCGGCGGGCGGTCCGCGCCGCTCTTGAAGGTGCCGCCCACCGGCTGGTGAAGGTTTTCACACATCCTTGTTCGGGCTCCGTGACCGCAGCGCATACTTGCGGTCGACCGGTACCCCCTTTCGAGGACTGGATCGTTGCCATGAGCGCACCGCTGCGCCCGCGTCCGGCCGCCCCGCGCGAGGCCGCCGTACCCGCGGGTGGCGCCCCTGCCGGCGCCCCGCTCGCCTTCCCGCGCACCCTCACCGCCGGTGTCATCGGCGCCGGCCGGGTCGGTGCCGTGCTGGGCGCGGCGCTCGCCGCCGCCGGCCACCGGGTGGTCGCCGCCTCCGGCGTCTCCGGGGCCGCGAAGGCCCGGATCGCGCTGCTGCTGCCCGGCGCCCGCAACCGTTCGGCGACCTCGGTCGCCCGCGCCGCCACCGATCTGCTGCTGATCGCCGTCCCGGACGACGCGCTGGCCGGCGTGGTCGCCGGGCTGGCCGAGACCGGGGCGCTGCGCCCCGGCCAGGTGGTCGCGCACACCTCCGGCGCGCACGGCCTGGCCGTGCTGGCCCCGGCCGCGGCCGTCGGCGCGCGCCCGCTGGCGCTGCACCCGGCGATGACCTTCACCGGTACGCCGGACGACCTCGGCCGGCTCGCCGGCATCTCGTACGGGGTGACCGCCCCGGCGGAGTTGCGCCCGCTCGCCGTCCGGCTCGTCGCCGACCTGGGCGGGGTGCCGGAGTGGATCGGCGAGGCGGACCGCCCGCTCTACCACGCGGCGCTGGCGCACGGCGCGAACCACCTGGTGACCCTGGTCAACGAGGCGGCCGACCGGCTGCGCGACGCCGGGGTGGCCCAGCCCGAGAAGGTGCTGGCCCCGCTGCTGCGGGCGGCCCTGGAGAACGCCCTGCGGCTCGGCGACGACGCGCTGACCGGCCCGGTGTCCCGGGGCGACGCGGGCACCGTACGGCGGCACCTGGCCCGGCTGGCGGAGACCGCCCCGGAATCGGTGGCCCCCTACCTGGCGTTGGCACGACGGAGCGCCGACCGGGCGATCGCCGCCGGTCGGCTGCGGCCGGTGGACGCGGAGTCGTTGCTCGACGTGCTGGCCGGAATCCATCGGGAGGTGGCGGCGTGAGCGCGAGGAGTGAGCCGATCTTGCGAGCCCCGCAGTCGCGAACCGAGGTGACCTGGTGACGGAGTTGGTGCACACCCGTGCCGAGCTGGCGGAGGCGCGGGACGGGCTCAAGGGCACCGTCGGCGTGGTGATGACCATGGGCGCGCTGCACTCGGGGCACGAGACGCTGCTGCGGGCGGCCCGGGAGCGGGCCGACCACGTACTCGTGACGATCTTCGTCAATCCGCTGCAGTTCGGGCCGAACGAGGACTTCGACCGCTACCCGCGCACCCTCGACGCGGACCTGGAGATCTGCCGCCGCGCGGGGGCCGACGTGGTGTTCGCCCCCTCGGCGTCGGACATGTACCCGGACGGGCAGCCGACGGTCCGGGTGAACCCGGGGCAGCTCGGCGAGGACCTGGAGGGGCAGAGCCGGCCGGGCTTCTTCCACGGGGTGCTGACCGTGGTCATGAAGCTGCTCCAGCTCACCCGCGCCGATCTCGCCTTCTTCGGCGAGAAGGACTACCAGCAGCTCACCCTGGTCCGGCGGATGGCCCGCGACCTGAACGTCCCGGTGGAGGTGGTCGGCGTGCCGACCGTCCGCGAACCGGACGGGTTGGCCCTGTCCAGCCGCAACCGCTACCTCTCGCCGGACGAGCGGCGGACCGCGCTGAGCCTGTCGGCCGCGCTGCGGGCCGGCGCGACGGCCGCCGAGCAGGGCCACGACGCCGGGGAGGTGCTGGCCGCCGCGCACCGGGCGTTCGCCGCGGTGGGAGCCGCCGCCCGGCTGGACTACCTGGTGCTCACCGACCCCGACCTGGAGCCGGGCCCGGTGTCCGGCCCGGCCCGGCTGCTGGTCGCGGCCTGGGTGGGCGGCACCCGTCTGATCGACAACATGGCGGTCCGGCTCGCCCCCCGTTCCTGACCACCCACCACCACACACGCTGCTGAAAGGCACCCCGATGTTCCGGACCATGCTCAAGTCGAAGATCCACCGGGCCACGGTGACCCAGGCCGACCTGCACTACGTCGGCTCGGTGACCGTGGACCAGGATCTGCTCGACGCCGCCGACCTGCTCCCCGGCGAGCAGGTGGCGATCGTGGACGTGACCAACGGGGCCCGGCTGGAGACGTACGTCATCCCCGGTGAGCGGGGCAGCGGCGTGATCGGCATCAACGGTGCGGCGGCGCACCTGGTGCACCCCGGCGACCTGGTCATCCTCATCTCGTACGGTCAGCTGGACGACGCCGAGGCGCGCTCCTACCGGCCCCGGGTGGTGCACGTCGACGCCGACAACAAGGTCGTCGACCTCGGCGTCGACCCGGCCGCAGTGGCCCCCGGCACCGCCGGCGACCCCACCCCCAGCCCGCTGGCCGTGGTGGGCTGAGCGGACTTCCGGTCTGTCACCGGAAGGTCATTGTTGGTTACCCTGGGCGAGCCGTCGGATCGACGGTCGTCGGCTGGGGGAGGCCGCGATGCGCCGTGCGATGACGAGCCTGGTCGCCGCGTTGGTCGCGGGGGCCCTGCTGGCCGGGTGCGCCACCGCGGACGGGCTCGACGGGGACCTCACCGACGACTGGGCCGCCCTGGCGGCTCCGGGGCCGTTCACCCCCGAGGCCGGCGTCTGCCAGGTCGGCGACTTCACCGACACCGTGGCGCTGGACGCGTACGCGCCGGTGGACTGCGCGGTGGCGCACCGGGTGGAGACGGTGCACGTGGGCGCCTTTCCGGCCGGCCGGGCCGACCCGCCGGCCACCGGCTCGCCCGAGGTGCGCGGCGCCTTCGCCGAGTGCGACGCCCGGGCCACCGGGTACGTCGGCGACGACTGGCGCGCCGGGCGGCTGCGACTGGCCGTGGCGCTGCCCACCGGCCCCGGCTGGGCGGCCGGCTCCCGCTGGTACCGCTGCGACCTGAGCGAGCTGACCACGGTCGAGGCGGCGGCCGCCGTGGTGACCCGCACCGGCAGCCTGCGCGACGCCCTGAAGGGACCGTCGCCGCTGCGCCTGGGCTGCCAGCGCACCCGCACGGGCCCGGGGCGGGGCGTGCAGGTGCTGCTCCCGGCGGAGTGTGGCACCGCCCACGACGCCGAGTTCGTCGGCGTATGGAGGGCGCCCGACCGCCCGTACCCGACCCGGGACGCCGACTGGCTGCCGCTCTACGCCGGCTGCCGCGGCGTCCTCGCCCGGTACGTCGGCGTGCCCGACGACGCCGACCTGCGCTTCCGCAGCGGTGTGGTGGTCCGCCCGCCCGGCGCCGGCCGCTGGCGGGCGGGTGACCGGGGCGTCCGCTGCCACCTCTGGCTCAGCGACCGGACGGTGACTGCCTCGCTGAAGGGCGTCGGCCCGGCCGGGCTGCCCGTCCGGACGAATTAGCGGGGCACCGTAGCCGAAACCACTCGTCGTGCCCCCGCCGCCCGGGATGAGGGGTGTTCGGGTTGACTGTGCTCATGGACCTTCCGACCGTCGACCTGCCGGCCCTGCCGAGACTGCTGGCCGCTCCCGCGCCCGGCTGGGTGGAGACCACCGACGTGATCGTGGTCGGTTCCGGGGTCGCCGGGCTCACCGCCGCGCTGCACCTGCGCGAGGCGGGCCTGCACGTCACCGTGGTCACCAAGGTCAACATCGACGAGGGCTCCACCCGGTGGGCGCAGGGCGGCATCGCCGCGGTGCTCGACCCGACGGACACGCCGGGCGCGCACGCCCACGACACGGAGGTCGCCGGTGTCGGTCTCTGCGACCCGGCGGCCGTGCGGGTGCTGGTGGAGGAGGGGCCGACCCGGCTCCGCGAGCTGATGCGCATCGGCGCGGAGTTCGACCGCAACCCGGACGGGTCGCTGATGCTCACCCGGGAGGGCGGGCACCGGGCGGACCGGATCGTGCACGCCGGCGGCGACGCCACCGGCGCCGAGGTGCAGCGGGCGCTGCACGCGGCGGTCCGCCGCGACCCGTGGATCCGGCTGGTCGAGCACGCCCTGGTGCTGGATCTGCTCCGCGCCCCCGGCGACGGCCCGGACTCGCTCGGCCCGGCCTGCGGCATCACCCTGCACGTGCTCGGCGAGGGCAGCGAGGACGGCGTCGGCGCGCTGCTGGCCCGGGCGGTGGTGCTGGCCACCGGCGGCATGGGGCAGGTCTTCTCGGCCACCACCAATCCGGCCGTCTCCACCGGTGACGGGGTGGCCCTGGCCATGCGGGCCGGCGCGGCGGTCACCGACGTGGAGTTCGTCCAGTTCCACCCGACCGCGCTGATCGTGCCGGACGCGGCCCGGGTGGCCGGCACCGGACTGGCCCAGCAGCCGCTGGTCTCCGAGGCGCTACGCGGCGAGGGCGCCCACCTGGTCGACGGCGACGGCAGGCGGTTCATGGTCGGCCAGCACGAGTTGGCCGAGCTGGCCCCTCGGGACGTGGTGGCCAAGGGCATCCACCGGGTGCTGCTGGCCACCGGCGCGGACCACGTCTGGCTGGACGCCCGGCACCTGGGCGGGGACTTCCTCGCCGGGCGGTTCCCCACCATCGTCGCCTCCTGCCTGGCCATCGGGGTGGACCCGGCCACCGACCTGATTCCGGTCGCCCCGGCCGCCCACTACGCCTCCGGCGGCGTCCGCACCGACCTGCGCGGCCGCACCTCGATCCCGGGCCTGTACGCCTGCGGCGAGGTCGCCTGCACGGGTGTGCACGGCGCCAACCGGCTGGCCAGCAACTCGCTGCTGGAAGGGCTGGTCTTCTCCCGCCGGATCGCCGAGGACATCGCCGCCGGGCTGCCCGAGCAGGCGAAGCCGGCGGAGACCGGCGCCTGGGTGGGCGGGGAGGGCTGGGTGGTGCCGGCCGAGGGCACGGCGGCCCTGCAACGGGCGATGACCCGGGGCGCCGGGGTGCTGCGGTCGGCCGGGACGCTGACCGGGACCGCCGCGATCCTGGGCGAGCTGGGCCTGGGCCGGGGCACGCCGCGAACCGCCGACTGGGAGGCGACGAACCTGATCACCGTGGCGTCGACCCTGGTCGCCGCCGCGTACGCCCGCCAGGAGACCCGGGGCTGCCACTGGCGGGAGGACTTCCCGACGGCCGACGAGCGGTGGCGGGGCCACCTGGTCGGCGCGGTCGGTGCGCAGGGTCGGTTGACGTCTCGGTGGGAGGAGTCGGCGTGAGCGCGAGGAGTGAGCCGGTGTTGCGAGCCCCGCAGTCGGGAACTGAGGAGTCGGCGTGAGCGCGAGGAGTGAGCCGGTGTTGCGAGCCCCGCAGTCGGGAACTGAGGAGTCGCGGTGAGGGAGTCGACGGAGCGGGCGTTGCGGGCCGGTGGCCTGGACCCGGCGCAGGTGCGGGGGATCGTCGTGGGGGCGCTCGCCGAGGACCTGGGCCCGGACTTCCTCGACGTGACCAGCGTGGCCACCATCCCCGACGCGCAGACCGACACCGCCGACGTGGTCGCCCGCGCCGACGGCGTGGTGGCCGGGCTGGCCGTGGCCGCGGCCGCCTTCGAGCTGGTCGGCGAGGTGACCGGGTCGGACCGTACCGTCGAGGTGTCGCTGGTGGCGCACGACGGGCAGCGGGTGGCGCGCGCCGACGTGCTGGCCACGGTGACCGGCCCGACCCGGCTGCTGCTCACCGCCGAGCGGACGGCGCTCAACCTGCTCAGCCGGATGTCCGGAGTGGCCACCCACACCCGGGCCTGGGCCGACGCCCTGGCCGGTACGAAGGCGATGGTGCTGGACACCCGCAAGACCACCCCGGGCCTGCGCGCCCTGGAGAAGTACGCGGTCCGCGCCGGCGGCGGCACCAACAAGCGGATGGGCCTGCACGACGTCGCCATGATCAAGGACAACCACAAGTTCGCCGCGGGCGGCATCGCGCCCGCCTACCGGCGGGTCCGGGAGGCGTTCCCCGACGTGCCGGTGCAGGTGGAGGTCGACACCGTCGCCGAGGCGGTGGAGGCGGTCGAGGCCGGCGCGGCCTTCCTGCTGCTGGACAACATGACCCCGGAGACGCTGCGCGAGGTGGTCGCCCGGGTGGGTGACCGGGCGGAGCTGGAGGCGACCGGCGGGCTCACCCTGGAGGTGGCGGCCGAGTACGCGGCCACCGGCGTGGACTTCCTGTCGGTGGGCGCGCTGACTCACTCCTCGCCGATCCTGGACATCGCGTTGGACCTGCGGACGGAGTGACCCGCCGCCGGGTTGTCTAGGCTTCGCGTGTGCTGCTCTGCATCGACATCGGAAACACCAACACCGTGCTGGCGACCTTCGACGGCGACAAGCTGGTGCACTCCTGGCGGATCAAGACCGACGCCCGGTCCACGGCGGACGAGCTGGGTCTGATGTTCCGGGGGCTGCTCGCCGGTGACGCGGTGGAGATCACCGGGGTGGCCGCCTGCTCCACGGTCCCGGCGGCGCTGCGCTCGCTGCGGACCATGCTGGCCCGCTACTACGCCGACCTGCCCAGCGTGATCGTCGAGCCGGGGGTGCGCACCGGCGTCCAGCTCGCGATCGACAATCCCAAGGAGGTCGGCTCGGACCGGGTGGTCAACACCCTCGCCGCGTACACCCTCTACGGCGGTCCGTCGATCGTGGTCGACTTCGGGACCACCACGAACTTCGACGTGATCAGCGGCCGGGGTGAGTTCCTCGGCGGCGCCTTCGCCCCGGGCATCGAGATCTCCTTCGACGCCCTGGCCGCCCGGGCCGCTCAGCTGCGCAAGGTGGAGGCGACCAAGCCGCGCTCGGTGATCGGCAAGAACACCGTCGAGTGCCTCCAGTCCGGCCTCTACTTCGGTTTCGCCGGGCAGGTCGACCGGATCGTCGAGCGGATGGCCGAGGAGTTGGGCGAGGTGAAGGCGGTGATCGCCACCGGCGGGCTGGCCTCGGTGGTCATCGGCGAGTGCCGCACCATCACCCACCACGAGCCGATGATCACTCTCATCGGTCTGCGGATGGTCTACGAGCGCAACACCTGATCGTGGGCCGGAAACCCTTCGGTGGTTCAGCGCCGTCGGGATCTGAAGACGAAGGTCCGGTAGGGCAGCTTCACCGTCTCTCTTCCGACCAGGTCGGGGTGACTCGCGAAGAGGTCCCGGAGTTCGCGGTCGATCTTTTCCCGCTCGTTGGGCGGGGCGGTGAGCCAGTACGAGCGGGTGTGCAGCATGCCCACCATCTCGTCAGGGGTGAGTGTGGTGGTGTGGGCGAACTCGCCCAACTCGACCGACTCGAAGGCGGGGCCGAAGTCGCCGTACTTCTCGATCACGTCGCCGGAGGTGTCGCCGAGGTGGGCGACCCGGCTCAGCTCGGCCACCCAGGCCACCCGCTCGTCGCGGGTGTTCCAGATCGGGGCGAACACGCCGCCCGGGCGGAGGACCCGGGCGATCTCGGCGTGCGCCGGCTCCTTGTCGAACCAGTGGTAGGCCTGCCCCACCAGCATCGCGTCCGCCGACCCGTCCGGCAGCGGCACCGCCTCGGCGCTGCCGGCCAGCGGCGTGGTGCCCGGGGTCGCGACCGCCAGCTGCGCCCGCATCCCGGGATCCGGCTCGACGGGTACGACCTCGTGGCCGAGCGCGAGCACGCCACGGGTGAGGATGCCGGTGCCCGCGCCGAGGTCCACCACCCGGGCGGGCGTGGCCAGCCCGTCGAGCGCCCAGCGCAGGGCCTCGTCCGGATAGCGGGGGCGGAACCGGTCATACTCCGCGGCCGCGGCGCCGAACGACAGGGCGTGAGTGGGGTCGGTCATGGGCGGCAGGTTATCCCGTAACGACGACCTGGGCCCTTGAGTACGCTCGGGGGCTGACCCCGCCGATATCTCCCTCCTGAGGAAGAGTGCCGTGACCGAGCAGAACGCCGTGCCAGTGGACCCCGCCGACGACCTTCCCGAGCAGATGAAGGTCCGCCGGGAGAAGCGGGACCGGATGCTCGCCGAGGGCGTCGAGCCGTACCCGGTCGGTTTCCCCAGGACCAGCACGCTGGCCGAGATCCGCGCGAAGTACGCCGAGTTGCCCACCGACACCGCGACCGGCGACCGGGTCTCGGTCACCGGCCGGGTGATCTTCGTGCGGAACACCGGCAAGCTCTGCTTCGCGACGCTGCGTGACGGCGACGGCACCGAACTGCAGGCGATGCTCTCCCTGGACCGGGTCGGCGCCGAGCGGCTGGAGGACTGGAAGCGGTTGGTCGACCTCGGTGACCACGTCGGGGTGACCGGTGAGGTGATCACCAGCCGCCGGGGTGAGCTGTCGGTGCTGGCCGACGAGTGGGCGGTCACCGCCAAGGCGCTGCGCCCGCTGCCGGTGGCGCACAAGCCGCTGAGCGAGGAGGCACGGGTCCGCCAGCGCTACGTGGACCTGGTCGTCCGTCCGCAGGCCCGGCAGATGGTGCGTACCCGGGCGGCGGCGGTGCGGAGCCTGCGTGATTCGCTGCACGGCCGGGGATTCATCGAGGTCGAGACCCCGATGCTCCAGTTGCTGCACGGCGGGGCGGCGGCCCGGCCATTCGTGACCCACAGCAATGCGTTGAGCACCGACTTGTATCTGCGAATCGCGCCGGAACTGTTTCTCAAGCGGGCCGTGGTCGGCGGCGTCGACCGGGTCTTCGAGATCAACCGCAACTTCCGCAATGAGGGCGTCGACTCCTCGCACTCGCCGGAGTTCGCGATGCTGGAGGCCTACGAGGCGTACGGCGACTACGACACGATGGCCGAGCTGACCCGCAATCTGGTGCAGCAGGCGGCGATCGCGGTCAGCGGCTCGACCGTGGTGACCCACGCGGACGGCCGCGAGTTCGACCTGGGCGGCGAGTGGCGGTCGGTGACGCTGTTCGGGGTGCTTTCGGAGGCGCTCGGCGAGGAGGTCACGGTCCGCACCGAGCGGTCCCGTCTGGTGGAGTACGCCGACAAGGTCGGGCTCGCCGTGGATCCGAAGTGGGGCCCGGGCAAGCTGGCCGAGGAGCTGTTCGAGGAACTGGTCGTGCCGGGCCTGGAGGCACCCACCTTCGTGCGCGACTACCCGGAGGAGACCAGCCCGCTGACCCGGGCGCACCGCAGCGAGCCGGGGCTGGCCGAAAAGTGGGACCTCTACGTGCTCGGCTTCGAGCTGGGCACGGCGTACTCGGAGCTGGTGGACCCGGTGGTGCAGCGGGAACGGCTGGTCGCGCAGGCGCAGTTGGCCGCCCGCGGCGACGACGAGGCCATGCGGCTGGACGAGGACTTTCTGCGCGCGATGGAGTACGGAATGCCACCGGCCGGCGGTATGGGAATGGGAATCGATCGACTTCTGATGGCGCTGACCGGCCTCGGAATTCGGGAGACGATCCTCTTCCCGTTGGTCCGCCCGGAGTGACTCCGGAAGCTTCTCCGGGTCGTTACGGCATCCTATTGACGCGTCGAGCATGGCGGGGGTTATTGTGCTCCTATTGCAGGAGCACCCTGCTCGAAAGGAATGTGGGACGTGGCCAAGCAGATCATTCACAAGCTGGTCGATGACCTGGACGGCGGGGACGCGGACGAGACCGTCAAGTTCGCCCTCGACGGCGTTCAGTACGAGATCGACCTGTCGAACTCCAACGCCGACAAATTGCGTGAGGCATTCGGGCCGTACATGACGTCGGGCACCCGGGTCGGTCGTGGTGGCGTGGTCGTGGGCGGCCGGGCCGCGCGGGGTCGGGGCGGCGCCACGGCGGACCGCGAGCAGAACAAGGCGATCCGGGCCTGGGCCAAGAAGTCGGGCAAGGAGATCTCCGACCGGGGGCGCATCCCGCAGGAGATCGTCGACGAGTACCACTCCAAGGCCGGTCACTGACCGAGCGCCAGGGGCGACACGACGCCGGGCCGGAGCACGACTCCGGGCCGGCGTCGCCGTTTTCCGCCGCGGTCGCGGTGTGACGGCAGTGCCCGCTGGGGTGAGGGTGTCCGGCGGGGTCGGCGATGCCGGAGAGGCTGGCGGGGCCCGTGCAGGTGCGTCCGGCTGGCGGGAATTTCCCGCCGTGGACGGCGTTGTCCACAGGCGGTGGAGAATCCGTCCACAACCTGTGGACGAGCCACCGGTCCGCCGGGGAGCTTCCGCACCCGGAGCGAATTTCGCTCTGCGCGTACAGGCCAGGGTCCCGGAACACCTCCTGAGCGCGGATGGTTGGTCAGAACGACGTCAGAACGGCTCATCGCGGGGACACACGACCTCAGCGGAGTCGGTCGGCGGCGATAGAGTAAGGAGGCACGGACGCCCGTCCCGGACGTCCGCGCACCGGCCCCGCCAAGATCTAGGACATCAAGGCGCACGGCACGTGAGGAGCACGAGGGCATGTTCGAGCGGTTCACCGACCGAGCGCGACGGGTTGTCGTCCTGGCCCAAGAAGAGGCCCGGATGCTCAACCACAACTACATCGGTACGGAGCACATCCTGCTGGGCCTGATCCACGAGGGTGAGGGTGTCGCGGCAAAGGCCCTGGAGAGCCTCGGCATCTCCCTCGAGGGCGTCCGTCAGCAGGTCGAGGAGATCATCGGCCAGGGCCAGCAGGCGCCGAGCGGGCACATCCCGTTCACGCCGCGGGCCAAGAAGGTGCTGGAGCTGTCGCTGCGCGAGGCGCTGCAGCTCGGCCACAACTACATCGGCACGGAGCACATCCTGCTCGGTCTGATCCGCGAGGGTGAGGGCGTCGCCGCCCAGGTGCTGGTCAAGCTCGGCGCGGACCTCAACCGGGTCCGCCAGCAGGTGATCCAGCTGCTCTCCGGCTACCAGGGCAAGGAGCCGGCCGCGGCGGGCGCCGCGCCGGGTGAGGCCGCGCCGTCGACCAGCCTCGTGCTGGACCAGTTCGGCCGCAACCTGACCCAGGCCGCCCGCGAGGGCAAGCTCGACCCGGTGATCGGGCGCGAGAAGGAAATCGAGCGGGTCATGCAGGTGCTCTCCCGCCGTACCAAGAACAACCCGGTCCTGATCGGTGAGCCCGGCGTCGGCAAGACCGCCGTGGTGGAAGGGCTGGCCCAGAAGATCATCAAGGGCGAGGTGCCCGAGACGCTGAAGGACAAGCAGCTCTACACGCTGGACCTCGGCGCCCTGGTCGCGGGTTCCCGCTACCGCGGTGACTTCGAGGAGCGCCTCAAGAAGGTGCTCAAGGAGATCCGCACCCGCGGCGACATCATCCTGTTCATCGACGAGATCCACACCCTGGTGGGTGCGGGCGCCGCCGAGGGCGCGATCGACGCGGCGAGCATCCTCAAGCCGATGCTGGCCCGTGGCGAGCTGCAGACCATCGGCGCCACCACTCTCGACGAATACCGCAAGCACCTGGAGAAGGACGCCGCGCTGGAGCGTCGATTCCAGCCGATCCAGGTGGGTGAGCCGTCGCTGGCCCACACCATCGAGATCCTCAAGGGCCTGCGCGACCGGTACGAGGCGCACCACCGGGTCTCCATCACGGACGCGGCTCTCGTGGCTGCCGCAACTCTGGCCGACAGGTACATCTCGGACCGCTTCCTCCCGGACAAGGCGATCGACCTGATCGACGAGGCCGGTGCCCGGATGCGGATCCGTCGGATGACCGCGCCGCCAGACCTGCGCGACTTCGACGAGCGCATCGCCCAGGTGCGTCGCGACAAGGAGTCCGCGATCGACGCGCAGGACTTCGAGCGCGCCGCCCAGCTGCGTGACAAGGAGAAGCAGCTCCTCGGTCAGAAGGCGCAGCGGGAGAAGGAGTGGAAGGCCGGTGACCTGGACGTCGTCAGCGAGGTGGACGACGAGCAGATCGCCGAGGTGCTCGGCAACTGGACCGGCATCCCGGTCTACAAGCTGACCGAGGAGGAGACCTCGCGCCTGCTGCGCATGGAGGACGAGCTGCACAAGCGCGTCATCGGCCAGGAGGACGCGGTCAAGGCGGTCTCGAAGGCGATCCGGCGTACCCGGGCCGGCCTGAAGGACCCGAAGCGTCCGTCCGGTTCGTTCATCTTCGCCGGCCCGTCCGGCGTGGGTAAGACCGAGCTCTCCAAGGCGCTGGCCGAGTTCCTGTTCGGCAGCGAGGACGCCCTCATCCAGCTGGACATGTCCGAGTTCCACGACCGCTACACGGTCTCCCGGCTGGTGGGTGCCCCTCCCGGCTACGTCGGGTACGACGAGGGTGGTCAGCTGACCGAGAAGGTGCGGCGTCGGCCGTTCTCGGTGGTCCTCTTCGACGAGATCGAGAAGGCCCACCCGGACGTCTTCAACACGCTGCTCCAGATCCTGGAGGACGGCCGGCTCACCGACGGTCAGGGTCGGATCGTGGACTTCAAGAACACGGTCATCATCCTGACCACCAACCTCGGTACGCGGGACGTCGCCAAGGCGGTGTCGCTGGGCTTCCAGGCCTCTGAGGACTCCGAGTCGACCTACGACCGGATGAAGCAGAAGGTCAACGACGAGCTCAAGCAGCACTTCCGGCCCGAGTTCCTGAACCGGATCGACGACACCATCGTCTTCCACCAGCTGCGCCAGAACGAGATCCTCTCGATCGTGGACATCATGATCCAGCGGATCGAGACCCAGCTGCGCAACAAGGACATGGGCCTGGAGCTGACCGACAACGCCAAGAAGTACCTGGCGAAGAAGGGCTTCGACCCGGTGCTGGGCGCCCGTCCGCTGCGTCGCACGATCCAGCGCGACATCGAGGACAACCTCTCCGAGCGGATCCTCTTCAACGAGCTGACCTCGGGTCAGATCGTGGTGGTGGACTGCGAGGGCGACCCGGAGGACATCGACAAGTCCAAGCTGGTCTTCCGCGGCTCGGACCGCCCGGCCGAGGTGCCGGACGCCGTCCCGGCCGACCTGGGTGGCGCCGCCACCGCGGGGGCGGACGAGTAAGGACGACAGTACGAGGGCGACGGCCCGGTGGCGAAAGCCACCGGGCCGTCGCCCTTTTCGTGCGCCCCGACGTGTCAGCCGACGGGTTGGGTGGTGGGGCCGTCGCCGGCCAGGCGGAAGGAGGCCTCGCTGACCGGCTCCACCAGGCCGTCGGTGACCAGCCCGGCCAGCGCCCGGGCCCGCTGCACGTCGTCCTGCCACACCTGGTCGAGCCGCTGGTGCGGGACCGGACCGGTGGCCTCCCGGAGCACCCCGAGCAGCAGTCCGCGTACCTGCCGGTCGGTGCCGGCGTACCGCTGGGGGCGCCGGGTCGGGCCGGCGGGCGCCTCCTGACCGGAGGCCCGCCACGCGCAGACCGACTCGACCGGGCAGACCGCGCACCGCGGGGACCGGGCCGTGCAGACCATCGCGCCCAGCTCCATGAACGCCGCACTGGCCAGCGCGGCGGCGGCGGGTTCGACCGGCAGCAGCTCCTCGCAGGCGACCAGGTCGGCCGGTCGGGTGGCCGGTCCGGCGTCCGGCTCGCCGGCCACCGCCCGCGACACCACCCGCCGGACGTTGGTGTCGACCACCGGGTGCCGCTGTCCGTACGCGAAGGCCGCCACCGCCCGCGCGGTGTACGTGCCGACGCCGGGCAGCGCCAGCAGCTGGTCCAGTTTGTCCGGCACCTCGCCGCCGTGCCGTTCCACGATCGCCACCGCGCAGTCCCGCAGCCGGACCGCCCGGCGGGGGTAGCCGAGCCGCCCCCACATCCGGATCGCCTCGGCCGGCGTGTCGGCGGCCAGCGCGGCCGGGTCCGGCCAGCGGGCCAGCCAGGCCTGCCAGGCGGGCAGCACCCGGACCACCGGGGTCTGCTGGAGCATCACCTCGCTGACCAGGATCGCCCAGGCGCCGACCCCGGGCTCGCGCCAGGGCAGGTCGCGGGCGTTCTCCTCGTACCACCGGCTGATCAGGGTGGCGAAAGTGGGTTCGGTCATCGCGCCGCCGATGATGTCACGCGGGGTGGTCCCGGAGGATGGGCGGGCCGGGCGGGGCGACGTGGCGGGCCGGCGCGGATCGTGCAGAATGCCCGGATGAACGAGCTCGCGATCACCGTCATCGGCCGGGACCGGCCCGGCATCGTGGCCGATGTCGCCGAGGTGCTCGCCCGGCTCGGCGCGAACCTCACCGACTCCACCATGACCCGGCTGCGCGGTCACTTCGCGATGACGCTGATCTGCGTCGGCCCGGCCGCCGCCGAGGTCGAGGCCGCCCTGGCGCCGCTCGCCGCCGACGGCCACCTGCTGGCGACCGTACGCGCGGTCACCCCGGACGGGGCGGCGACGCGGGCCGGCGGGCCGTACGTGATGGCGGTGCACGGCGCGGACCGGATGGGCATCGTGGCGGCGATGACCCGGGTGCTCGCCGACGCCGGCGGCAACGTGACCGACCTCAGCACCCGGCTCGCCGGTTCGCTCTACGTGGTGGTCGCCGAGGTGGACCTGCCGCCGGGCACCGCCGACGAGCTGGCCGAGCGCCTCGCGGCCACCGCCGCCGAGTTGGGCGTCGAGGTCTCCCTGCGGCCGGCCGACCCGGACCTGCTGTGAGCGAGGAGGAGTACGGCGGCCTCGGCGACTGGACTCCGGAGGCGCTGGCCCTGCCCGGCGAGGTACGTCCGGTGGTCGCCGCCCCCCACCCGGCGCTGAGCCGACCGGGCGGCGCGGTCGACCCCACCGCGGCGGAGACCGTCCAGCTGGCGGCCGACCTGATCGCCACCATGCGGGTCTCGCCGGGCTGCGTCGGGCTGGCCGCGCCGCAGGTCGGCGTGGGCGCGCAGGTCTTCGCCGTGGACGTCACCGGTCACCCGAAGGCGCTCACCGTGCACGGTGCCTTCGCGCTCTGCAACGCACGGGTGGTGGAGGCGACCCGGTGGAAGCCGGGGCGGGAGGGCTGCATGTCGGTGCCGGACCTGACCGGGGACGTGAAGCGGGCCAGCCGGCTCGTGGTGGAGGGCGAGCTGCCCGGCACCGGCGAGCCGGTGCGGCTGGTCACCGACGGCTTCGAGGCACGCGCGCTGCAACACGAGATCGACCACTGCACGGGGCTGCTCTTCCTCGACCGGGTCGCCGGTGCGCACGCCGTCTACCAGCGCAAGGTCTACCTGTGACCGGCCGCCGTCGGCTGTCGTGAGTGGAGTGTGGAGGCGGTGATCCGGGCGGCGTCCGGCGCGTCGCGACGGGTCCCCGTGCGGTGCGCCGCTACGGTGGGGGCATCATGCGTCTGACGGTCGGTCCCCTGCCATCCGCCGTGTACTGGCGGCGTCGCGCCGTCGTACTCGGAGCGGGGCTTCTCTTCCTGATTGTCCTGCTCTATTCCTGCAACCAGTCGGGGGACACCGCCACGACACCGGGGGCGAACACCACCCCGACGTCGCCGGCCGTCGATCCGTCACCGACTCCGGCACCCGCCTCCGGGTCCGCCGCACCGCCGGCCACGCCGGAGGCGCCGAGCTCCGGGGGCGGTCCGGCCGCCGACCCGGGTACGTCCACCGAGCCCCCGGCCGCAACCGGCGGCCCGGCCGTGGTCGACGACGGCACCTGCACGGATGCCGAGCTCAGCGTGACACCGCTGGCGCTCCCGTCCGAGGTGCGGCGGGGCGCCCTGGTCGACCTGACGTTGAAGGTCAGGAACACGTCGCAGCGGACCTGCAGCCGGGACGTCGGCGCCGACCTCCAGGAGCTGTACGTCAAGTCCGGTGCGGAGAAGGTCTGGTCGTCGGACACCTGCGGCACCGGCAAGGGCTCGGACGTGCAGTCGTTCACCCCGGGCTTCGAGCGTTCCTACCAGCTGACCTGGAACGGCAAGGACGCCAGCCGGTGCGCCGGCGGGGTGGCCGCCGGGCCGACCCCGCCCGCCGGGACGTACCAGGTCTTCGCCCGCGTCGGCACCAAGCACAGCGAACCGGTGAAGCTGGTCATCACCGGCTGACCGGAGCGATCAGACGTACCGCTCCAGGATGGACGCCTCGGCGAGCCGGGACAGGCCCTCCCGTACGCCCCGGGCCCGGGCGTCGCCGACCCCGTCGACGGCTTGGAGGTCCTCCACGGTGGCGCCGAGGAGCCGCTGGAGGCTGCCGAAGTGCACGACCAGCCGGTCGACGATCGCCACCGGGAGTCGGGGCACCTTCGCCAGCAGCCGGAACCCGCGCGGGCTGACCGCCGCGTCGAGGGCGTCGGAGGCGGCCGGGTAGCCGATCGCCTTGGCCACCGAGACCAGGTCGATCAGCTCGGTCGCGCCGAGCAGGTCCAGCTCGACCAGCGCCTCGTCGAGCGTGCGCGACTTGCGACCGGTGGGCAGGTAGTCGCGGATGACCAGGGTGCGGTCGGCGTCCACGCCGGCCATCAGCTCGTCGAGCTGGAGGGCGAGCAGCCGGCCGTCGGTGCCCAGCTCCACCACGTACCCGGCGATCTCGTCGGCGATGCGGCGGACCATCTCCAGCCGCTGCACCACGGCGACCGCGTCCCGTACGGTGACCAGGTCCTCGATCTCCAGCGCGGAGAGGGTGCCGGAGACCTCGTCCAGGCGGAGCTTGTAGCGCTCCAGGGTGGCCAGCGCCTGGTTGGCCCGGGACAGGATCGCCGCCGAGTCGTCCAGGACGTGTCGCTGGCCGTTGACGTAGAGGCTGATGATCCGCATGGACTGGCTGACCGAGATGACCGGGTAACCGGCCTGCCGGGCCACCCGCTCCGCGGTGCGGTGCCGGGTGCCGGACTCCTCGGTGGGGATGGACGGGTCGGGCATCAGGTGCACGGCCGCCCGGACGATGCGGGTGCCGTCGCTGGAGAGCACCACCGCGCCGTCCATCTTGCACAGCTCGCGGACCCGGGTGGCGGAGAACTCGACGTCGAGCGGGAACCCGCCGGTGCAGATCTGCTCGACCACCTTGTCGTAGCCGAGGACGATCAGCGCGCCGGTGCGGCCGCGCAGGATCCGCTCGAGACCGTCGCGCAGCGCGGTGCCGGGCGCCATCAGGGCGAGGTTGGCCCGCAGTGGATCGCCGGCGCTCCCGGCGCCCCCGGTCACGCTCACGCTGATCGGGCGGGCGGGCGAGCCCACGGCGCCGGTGCGGGCGTGGGGTGTCGCGCCGGCGGGCTTGGTGGTATCGCGGTCGGTCGGCACGCGCACAGTCTACGGACTGCCGTGCGGTGGGTGCTGTCGTGGTTACCGTGATGTGTCACGGCGTCGGATCCCTCCGTGCCGGCGCGGGCGCCGGGCCTTGTCCGGTATGGCCCGCGCGGTCCGGCCCGGCGGCCACCGTCGGTCACTCGGCGGATGCGCGGGCGACACACTGGAGCGCCGACCGCACGTCAGTGACCTCCATCACCTGCATGTTCTCCGGGGCCACCCCGGTGCTGCCGGGCCCGCAGCCGGACGGCACCAGCGCGACCCGGAAGCCGAGCCGGGCCGCCTCGGCCAGGCGGCGCGGCACCGCGCCCACCCGGCGCACCTCACCGGTCAGCCCGACCTCGCCGATCGCCACCAGGTGCGGCGCGATGGCCAGGTTGAGCCCGCCGGAGGCGACGGCCAGGGCGACGGCGAGGTCGGCCGCCGGCTCCACCACCCGGATGCCGCCGACGGTGGCGGCGAAGACCTCCCGGTCGTGCAGCGTCAGCCGCTCGGTGCGGCGCTGGAGCACGGCCAGCACCATGGCCAGCCGGGCCCCGTCCAGCCCGGAGACCGTACGCCTCGGCGAACCGGCCACCGTCGCGCCGATCAGCGCCTGCACCTCGGTGACCAGGGCCCGCCGCCCCTCCATCGCGACCGTCACGCAGGTGCCGGGCACCGGCTCGGAGTAGCGGGTCAGGAAGAGCCCGGACGGGTCGGCGAGGCTGCTGATGCCGCCCTCGTGCATCTCGAAGCAGCCGACCTCGTCGGCGGCGCCGAACCGGTTCTTGACGCCCCGGACCATCCGCAGCGACGAGTGCTTGTCGCCCTCGAAGTGCAGCACCACGTCGACCAGGTGCTCCAGCACCCGGGGGCCGGCGACCTGGCCGTCCTTGGTGACGTGGCCGACCAGCACGGTGGCGACGCCGCGCTCCTTGGCGACGGCGACCAGCGCGGCGGTGACCGCCCGGACCTGGGTCACCCCGCCCGGCACCCCCTCGGTGCCGGTGGTGGAGATGGTCTGCACCGAGTCGAGCACCAGCAGGCCCGGCTTGACCGCGTCGAGGTGGCCGAGCACCGCGCCCAGGTCGCTCTCGGCGGCCAGGTAGAGCTGGTCGTGCAGGGTGCCCATCCGCTCGGCGCGCAGCCGGACCTGGCTGACCGACTCCTCGCCGCTGACCACCAGGGAGGGGCTGCCCGCCCCGGCGGCCCACTGCTGGGCCACGTCGAGCAGCAGGGTCGACTTGCCGACCCCCGGCTCGCCGGCGAGCAGCACCACCGCGCCGGGCACGAGGCCGCCGCCGAGGACCCGGTCGAGCTCGCTGACCCCGGTGGGCCGGGCCCGGGCCGGGGCGGCGCTGATCGTGGCGATCGGCCGGGCCGGCTCGGCCGGCATCCGGGAGCTGACCACCCGGCCGGAGACCATCGGCCCGGTCACCGTGCACTCGACCACCGAGCCCCACTCGCCGCACTCCGGGCAGCGCCCCACCCACTTGGGCGGCTGGTGCCCGCAGGCGTCGCACTCGTAGGCCGGGCGGGGCTCGCGGGCGGCCCGGCCGCGGGACGCGCCGGAGGCCGCGCCACCGCGCGCCGAGGTCGATCGGGAGGTGGTCACCACAGGACGCTAACCCCCTCGTACGACGAAAACACCGTCGGCGTGGTGGTCACCACGCCGACGGTGTCGTCGGCCGTTCGTCGCGGCGCCGGTCAGCCGTGGCCCCCGGTGTTGTGCTCCTCGCCGGTGCCACCCTCGCGGGTGATGATCGGGGAGACCTGGGGGGCCGGGGTCAGCGGCACGGCGATCGGAGCGTTCGTGCGGAGGGTCCTGCCGTTGCCGAAGTCGAAGGTCAGGTCGACCTGCTGGCCGACGCGTACCGACTCGTTCAGCCCGACGAGCTGGAGGTGGCGGCCAGCGTGCATGTTGAGCTGCAGGTAGCTGAAGGCCGGGATCTCGAAGCGAGCCGGCTGCCCGGCCGGGGCCGACGCGCTCTCCGACGGGCTGGCCGAGGCCGAGCCGGACGGCGACGCGCTCCCGGACGCCGACGCGCTCTCCGAGGGGGAGGCGCTCTCGGACGGCGAGGCGCTCTCCGACGGGGCCGGCGAGCCCGCCGTGCCGGTGATCACGACCTCCCGCGCGCTGTCCGTGGTGACGGTCACCGTCACCGGGCTCTGCGTGTCGTTGTAGATCACGGCGTTGATCGCGGCGTTGCCACCGCTGCGAAAGCCCTCGGTGCCGGGGTACTCCACGTAGAGGCCGCGCACCTTGTAGGCGTTGTCCGGAGTCTGGACGTCGACGCCCTGGATCGACGGGTCCTTCACGGCGGTCTCCGCCACCTGGCCGGCCCCGCATCCCGTCGCCAGCAGGGCGGTCGCCGCCGCCATGCCGGACAGCAGCAGGGCCGCCCGCCGGGAACCCCTGATCGAGCGCGTCACGTCGGTCCTCCTCGTCACGATCCCCACCCGGCCGTACCCCGGGCGCGGGGTGGTCATACCCGCGCAGACCGCGCTCCAGGGTAGTTGGGGCTGATCGACGGTCGCACGCCGACCCGGTACTGCCACCTGGGCGGGTGCGGGGTCAGATCACCCGACCGCTCGCCACCAGCAGCACCACATCGATCAGGGCCACCACCATCACCGCCCGGAAGGCCGCCACCGGCCGTCCACCGGCCCCGGTCGCGGCGCGTCCGCCGTACCAGCCGAGGGGTGGCACCACGGCGGCGGCCGCCACGGCCGACAGACCCAGCCACGACGGCGGCCCGGGCGGCCCGGCGACCAGGGTGACGGTCGCGGCGAGCAGCAGCCCGGCGGCGGCGACCCGGCTGCCCGCCGGACCGAGCCGGTGCGGCAGCCCGCGCACCCCGGTGCGGGCGTCGTCGGCGAGGTCCGGCAGCACGTTGGCGAAGTGCGCCCCCGCGCCGAGGCTGGCCGCGGCGGCGACCAGCCAGGCCGGCGGTGCCGGCTCGCCGGGCAGGGCCAGCACCACGAAGGCGGGCAGCGACCCGAAGGAGACCGCGTACGGCAGCACGGAGACCGGGGTGGACTTCAGCGGCCAGTCGTAGAGCAGCGCCGAGGCCAGGCCGATCGTGGCCCAGAGCGCGGCGGTCGGGTTGGTGGCCAGCGCCAGCAGCGGGGTCGCGAGGGCCGCGAGCACCGCGGCCAGCGCCACCGTGCGCCGGCGCACCGTGCCGGCGGCGACCGGCTTGTCGGTACGCCCCACCGCCGCGTCCCGCCCGGCGTCGAGCACGTCGTTGGTCCAGCCGACGGCGAGCTGGCTGGCCAGCACCGTCGCGGCGACCGCGGCGACGCCGGACGGAGGGTGCCCGGCCCCCCACGCGAGCAGGCCGGCGACCGCGGTGACCGCCGCGGACGGCTCCGGATGGCTCGCCCTGACCAGCCCTAACACCGTCGACGACATAAGGGAAGTCTGGTCGTTACCGGGGAGTCGTGCCACGCTCGGTCCATGCGGAACGGTCCGGTGTCCAGTCCGCCCCGCCTGCTGCCCCCCAACGACCCCCGCCAGTACGACGACCTGGCCGGCGAGTGGTGGCGACCGGACGGCGCGTTCGCCATGCTGCACTGGCTGGCCCGGGCCCGGGCCGCCCTGGTCCCGCCCGCGGGCCGGCCCGACGCCCTGCTGGTCGACCTGGGCTGCGGCGCCGGGCTGCTCGCCCCGCACCTGGCCGGCAAGGGCTACCGGCACGTCGGGGTGGACCTGACCCGGTCCGCGCTGGCGCAGGCCGCCCCGCACGGGGTGACGGTGGTCAACGGCGACGCCACCGCGGTGCCGCTGGCCGACGGCTGCGCCGACGTGGTGGCCGCCGGTGAGCTGCTGGAGCACGTGCCGGACTGGCGGCGCGCGGTGGCCGAGGCGTGCCGGCTGCTGCGGCCCGGTGGCCTGCTGGTGCTGGACACGCTGAACGACACCGCGCTGGCCCGGCTGGTGGCGGTGCGGATCGGGGAGCGGCTGCCGACGGTGCCCCGGGGCATCCACGATCCACGGTTGTTCGTGGACGCCCGGGAGCTGGTCGCCGAGTGCGCGCGGCACGGCGTCCACCTGCGGATCCGCGGCATCCGGCCGAGCCTGCGCGGGACGCTGGCCTGGCTGGTCCGACAGGCGCGCGGCGGTTCTTCGGGGGTGGTCGACGGGCGGCAGCCCCGGATCAGGCCGACCTGGTCGGTCGCCGTGCTCTACCAGGGACACGGGGTGCGGCACGGGTAGCCGGACCGCGCGGGGGCAAAGGGACGGGCGAGGAGGAGCGATATGACGGTGCACGCGCTGGAGGCGGCCCGCCGGTTGGCGCCGCGGTTCGCCGCGCGGGCGGCACGGCACGACCGGGACGGCTCCTTCCCGGTGGACGACTTCGCCGACCTGCGCGAGGCGGGGCTCTTCGGGCTGATGGTGCCGCGCGAGCTGGGCGGCGCGGGCGCCACCTTCGCCGAGTACGCGGCGGTCGCCACCGAGCTGGCCCGGGGCAACGGCGCGACCGCGCTGGTGTTCAACATGCACGCCTCGGTCACCGGCGCGCTGGGCGCGGTCACCGAGGAGTTGGCCGAGGCGCTGGGCGTACCGGACGAGGCGCTGGCCGCCCGGGACCGCCTGCTCCGCGCGGCGGCGGAGGGCTCCTGGTACGCGGTCGCGATGAGCGAACGCGGCGCCGGCGCGCGGCTTTCCCAGCTCAGCACCGCCTACGAGGCGGTCGACGGCGGCTGGCACATCAAGGGCAGCAAGACCTTCTGCTCGGGCGCGGGGCACCCGGACGGCTATCTGGTGGCCGCGCGCAGCGCCGCCGACCAGTCGGTGGTCTCCCAGTTCCTGGTGCCGGCCGGTGAGGGGCTGACCGTGGAGCCGACCTGGGACTCACTCGGCATGCGGGCCACCTCCTCGCACGATCTGCACCTGGACGTCACCGTCCCCGCCGACCGGCTGCTCGGCGGGGTGGAGGGGCTGGCCCTGGTGGTGGCCCAACTGATGCCGCACTGGCTGGTGGCCAGCTACGCGGCCGTCTACGTCGGGGTGGCCCGGGCGGCGGTGGACGCGGCGGCCGAGCACCTGAACGCCCGCAACCTCGCCGGCCTGCCGGCGGTCCGGGCCCGGTTGGGTCGGGCCGACGCGGCGGTGGCGGCGGCCCAGCTGGTGGTGGCGGAGGCGGCCCGGCGGGTCGACGAGGCTCCCGGCGACGCCGAGACCAACCGCTGGGTCTGGCGGGCCAAGCTGCTCGCCGGCACGACCGCCGCCGACGTGGTGGCATCCGTGCTGGAGGCGGCCGGCACGTCGGCGACCCGACGGGGTCACCCCCTGGAAAGGCTCTACCGGGACGCCCGCTGCGGGTCGCTGCACCCGGCGACCTCGGACGTCTGCGCGGACTGGCTCGGCATCGCGGCGTTGGGCGGGGACCCGGATCGCGACGGATCGATTCCTCGTTGGTGAGGGCGTGGTGGTCGTTCCCCGGGGCGGGGGCGGCCGCCGGGCGTGCAGTCGTGGACGAGAGGTGGGGGACATGGCCGTGCCAGTGATCGCGGGCCTCGGTACGGCGCAGCCGCCGGGGGCCGCGCAGGACGAGCTCTGGGAGGGCTTCTTCTCCCGGCACTTCTCGGGCACCACCCGGGCGCTGGCCGCGCGGATCTTCGCCAACTCCGGAGTGTCCCGCCGGCAGGCCGCGGTCAACCCGCTGCTGGAGGACGTCTCCGACTGGCCGACCGAGCGCCGGATGCGGCGCTACCAGGTCGAGGCGCTGCCGCTGGGCAAGGAGGCGGTGGGTCGGGCGCTGACCTCCGCCGGTCTCGCCGCCGGGGACGTCGGGCTCTTCGTGGTCTGCTCCTGCACCGGGTACGCCACCCCGGGGCTGGACATCCTGCTCGCCCGGGACCTGGGCATGGCCCCCGACACGCAGCGGATGTTCGTCGGGCACATGGGCTGCTACGCGGCGCTGCCCGGGCTCGGCGCGGCGGCCGACTTCGTCACCGCGCGGGGGCGGCCGGCGCTGCTGCTCTGCGCCGAGCTGACCAGCCTGCACATCCAGCCGGCCGGCGCCCGGATGGACACCCAGCAGATCGTCTCGCACGCGCTCTTCTCCGACGCCGCGGTCGCCGCCGTGGTGGTCCCCGGCTCGGCGGGCCCCGATTCGCCGGGCGGGTACGCGCTGCGGGAGGTCACCTCGGTCACCGACACCTCCACCGCCGACCACATGACCTGGGATGTCACCGACACCGGTTTCCGGATGGGCCTGTCGCCGAAGGTCCCGCAGGTGCTCTCCACGCACGTCCGGGGGCTGGTGGACGACCTGCTGGCCCGACACGGCGCGGGCCTCGCCGAGGTGGACGGCTGGGCGGTGCACCCGGGCGGTCCGCGCATCCTCAACGTGGTGGAGCGCGAGCTGGCCCTGCCGCCGGAGGCCCTCGCGGCCTCCCGGGCGACGCTGGACGAGCACGGCAACTGTTCGTCGCCGACGGTGCTGCTGATCCTGGACCGGCTGCGGCGGGCGCCCGTGCCGCCGCGGCGGGTCGTGATGCTCGCCTTCGGTCCGGGCCTCACCCTGTACGCGGCCCTGCTCGAACGCCGCCCGTGAACCCCGCCGGCATCGTCGCCCGTCCACCGGCTGGGCGTCGGTCCGCCCTTCCCGCTGGCCGGCCGACGAGGTGGACGGGTCGGCCGACGGGGATCCGAGGCGCGTCGCGGGCCGGCGGGGTCGGGGCCGGCTGGTTACGCTCGGCGGATGGGTGACAGGGCGGACGACCGGCTCCGCGGCGGTGTGCTGGCAGTGGCGGCCCTGCTCGCCCTGGCGGCGGGCGGCGGGTGGTGGCGGGCCACCGCCCCGGCCACCGGCCCGCACCCGGTGGCGGTCGGCACGAGCCCGCGGGGTGTCGGCCCGTCCGGGCCGCCGGAGAACCTCGACGAGGTGCTGGCCGCGGACCCCGGCACGGCGGTCCGGGTGGTGATCGACGCCGAGACCGGCCGGGTCCTGGAAAGGACCGAGCTGCCGGGCGACGGGCACGCCGTACGGCTACCCCGGTTCACCGACACCCTGTGGCGGGAGCGCCTGACGCTGACGCCGGGTCAGCGGCCGGTGCGCCGGGAGTCGCTGGCCGACGGGGCGCGGCACCTGTTGCAGTACCGCTGCACGGGCCGCGGCGAGCTGCTGATCTCGATCGTCCACGGCTCGTACCGCGACACCGGCCGGACGACCTGCGACGGGGAGCTGATCGGGCTGGAGCTGCCCGATCCGCTGGCGCCCACCCGGATCGAGTTCTCCGCGGTCGCTCCCGGGCCGGTCGAGGCGGAGGCGCAGCTCGTCACCGTGCCCTGAGCGCCGGGCGCCCGCACCGGCCGGGTCAGCGGACCAGTTGGGTGAGGTCGGCGCGGTAATCGGCGGTTGTGGCCAGGTCGGGGATCACCCGGTGCACCGTGCCGGATCGGTCGACCAGCAGCGCGGTGGCGGTGCCGGGGCGGGGTTCGAGGTGCAGCGCGGCCCGTAGCCCGCCGGCCGGGTCGGCGAGGGCCCGTATCGGGCCGCCGGTGACGGGGTCGGGACCGACCGTACGGCCGCCGGTGACGGTGACCACCGAGACGCCGGCGGGCGCGGCGGCCGCCGCTGCGGCGACCTGCTCGGTGCAGGCGCAGGCGTCCACCAGGATGATCATCGCGGGCAGCAGGCCGCGCAGCGGCACCGGCGACTGGCCGGCGTCGACCAGGTCCAGCGCCGGCAGGGGCCGGCCGGTCAGCGTGCCGGGCGAGGCCGGCAGGACGGTCGGCCGCTCGGTGCCGCGGGGCGAGCGGGGCCAGGTGACCGCGAGCAGGCCGCCGATGGTGGTGAGCAACGCCACCAGCAGGATCAGCGCGGGCAGGGCGAGCGGTGACCGGCCGTCCGGGTGGGGGGTCAGCCCGAGCCGGCGTCGCCAGCGCGTGCCGGAGGCCCGGCGCCGCAGCTCGCGACGGAGCTGCTCGGCCTCCTCGGCCAGCGCCGACGCGTCGTCCGGTACGACCACCCGACCCCACTCCGGAGGCAGGTCGGGCAGCCCGTCGGACGGGCCGTGGCCCTCTGCGTCAGGCATGCCCATCGGACCCCCGGGAAAGTGGCTCGTGAGCGGACAGCGGTACCCCTCCAGGGTCCCGCACACCCCCCTCCTGCCGCCAGACCCGGGCGGGCCGGGCGCCGCCGGGCTACCATGGGAAGAGCGCGTAGCCCGAGAAATCCACGCTCCGATCACCCGTACCGGGCTGTCATCTGTTGGCCACGGAGCGTGTTCAAATCATTGGTTTGACTGCCTGTCAAGCTGAAGAAATACCTCTCACAGGGCCCCTGAGCTGCGCCAACGGTCAGGACAGCGGTGGGACATCGGTGCCTGAGCGTGTTACCCTAGACACAGCGAAAGGGGTTTCGA
Organism: Micromonospora sp. NPDC050200; assembly: GCF_040656135.1. Lineage (NCBI taxonomy): Bacteria > Bacillati > Actinomycetota > Actinomycetes > Micromonosporales > Micromonosporaceae > Micromonospora > Micromonospora sp. NPDC050200. Next base: position 13,756 of record NZ_JBFALG010000004.1, on the reverse strand, counting down.
ACCTATGGTTTTCAGTGTCGGCGAGACCGTTGTTTACCCCCACCACGGGGCCGCACTCATCGAGGCAATCGAGACTCGGGTCATCAAGGGCGAGCCCAAGCAGTACCTCGTCCTGAAGGTCGCGCAGGGTGACCTGACGGTCCGGGTGCCCGCTGAGAACGCCGAGATCGTGGGTGTGCGCGAGGTGGTCGGCGAAGAGGGCCTCGGCAAGGTCTTCGACGTGCTCCGTGCACCGCACACCGAGGAGCCGACCAACTGGTCGCGGCGTTACAAGGCGAATCTGGAGAAGCTGGCCTCCGGAAACCCGCTGAAGGTCGCCGAGGTCGTCCGCGACCTGTGGCGCCGGGAGCGGGAGCGGGGCCTGTCCGCGGGCGAGAAGCGCATGCTCGCCAAGGCCCGCGACATTCTCGTCGGCGAGGTCGCGCTGGCCGAGAAGAGCACCAAGGACGAGGCGGAGACCTTGCTCGACAAGGTCCTGACCGAGGCCTGATCCCACCGGATCGTCGTACCCGTCCCGCAGCAAAGAAACCACCAGGACCGCGACGTGACCGCGCAGCTTGATCCGCGCGGTGACGTCGCGGTCCTCGTGCCTGCGGCCGGTGCCGGGGTACGCCTCGGCCCGGGCGCGCCGAAGGCGTTGCGCCTGCTCGGCGGCGAGCCGCTGCTGGTGCACGCCGTACGGCGGATCGCGGCCGCGCCGTCGGTGCACACCATCGTGGTGGCCGCCCCGGCGACCGAGGTGGCGGCGGTCCGGCGGCTGCTGGCACCTGTGGCGTCGGTGGTGGTCGTGCCGGGCGGCGCGGAGCGCCAGGCGTCCGTGGCGGCCGCCCTGGCCGCCGTGCCACCGGGGCCCGGCATCGTGCTGGTGCACGACGCCGCCCGCGCGCTGACCCCACCCGAGCTGATCGAGTCGGTTGCCGCGGCGGTCCGCGCCGGGCACCACGCGGTGATCCCGGTGCTCCCGGTGGTCGACACGATCAAGGAGGTCGGCGTCGGCGAGGTGGTCCTCGGCACCGTCGACCGCTCCGCGCTGCGCGCCGTGCAGACCCCGCAGGGCTTCCGCCGGGACGTGCTGACCGCCGCGCACGCCGCGGCCCGGGACCCGCTAACCGACGACGCGGGGCTGGTCGAGAAGCAGGGCGTGCCCGTCTTCTGCGTGCCCGGCTCGGAGTACGCGCTCAAGGTCACCCGCCCGTTCGACCTCGCGCTCGCCGAGTACCTGCTGGCCGCCGGCCACTGACGCGTACCCTCGGCTCATGATCGTTCCTCGGGTGGCCGTCGGCACCGACATCCACGCCTTCGAGGCCGGCCGGCCCTGCTGGCTGGCCGGGCTGCACTGGCCGGGCCAGGACGGCCTGGCCGGTCACTCCGACGCCGACGTGGTCGCGCACGCCGCCTGCAACGCGCTGCTCTCCGCCGCCGGCCTCGGCGACCTGGGCGCCAACTTCGGGGTCGACCAGCCGGAGTGGGCCGGCGCCTCCGGGTTGGCGCTGCTGACCGAGTCGGCCCGGCGGGTCCGCGCGGCCGGCTTCGAGATCGGCAACGTCTCGGTCCAGGTGGTCGGCAACCGTCCCAAGATCGGGCCGCGCCGCGAGGAGGCGCAGCGGGTGCTCTCCGTGGCGGTCGGCGCGCCGCTCACCCTCTCCGCCGCCACCAGCGACGGGCTGGGCTTCACCGGACGCGGCGAGGGGCTCGCCGGGATCGCGGTCGCCCTGGTCTACGACGCGCCGGCCGACCAGCCCCAGCGATGACCGGCGAGGAGCCGGACCTCGACGGCTGCCGGCAGCGGGCACAACTGCTCGCCGAACTCGGCCGGTACGACGAGGCCGTCGAGGAGTTGGGCTTCGCGCTGGCCCTGGACCCGACCGACGCCGTCGCGCTGGCCCTGCTGGCCCGGGTGCACCTGGTGGCGGGCCGGCCGGCGGAGGCGCTCACCGCGGCCGACGCCGCCTCGGCCGGCGCACCCACTGCCGTCGCGCCCCTGGTGCTCCGGGGGTTCGCCCTGGCCGACCTCGAGGAGTACGCCGAGTCGGCCCGTACGGCGGACCGGATCCTCGCGGTCGGGCCGACCGACGCGTACGCCCAGCGGGGCGCCGCCGGGATCCTGGCCGAGGCGCGCAACGGGCAGTCGGCGCTGAACGCGGCCTGGCGCGGGGTGGAACTGGCCCCCGACGAGCCGCAGGCGCACCTGGTGCTCGCCCTGGTCGCCGGCCGGCTGGAGCTGTTCGACCTGGCCGAACGGGCCTACCGGGAGGCGCTGCGGCTCGACCCCGAGCTGGCCGAGGCCCGGCAGGATCCCGGCGTCATCCGGTTGGAGCGGCGGCGCTGGGCCGAGGCGCTGGAGCAGGTGGCCGCGCTGGCCAGCGTGAACCCCGGGCGCGCGGCGGGGCTGCCCGTCACGGCGGGGATCCGGCGCGTGGTGCTCCTGGGAGGAGCCTGGACGCTGGTCGGCAGCCTGGTCGTCGCCGCCCTCGCGCCCGGCGGAGCCGGCCTGGCCCGCGCCGTCGCCGTGCTGGCGGCGGTCGCCGGGGCGCTCGCGGTCTGGCGGCTCGCCACGCGGGTGGCCGGCCTGCGTCGTGACGTCCTGCCGGACCTGTGGCGGACCGACCGACCGCTGGCGCTCGCCGTCTACGGGGTCGCCGCCGGCCCGGCCCTGCTGCTGCTCCACACGCTGGTCGGCACGCCGTGGCCGCTGGTCGCGGCGATCGCCGTCACCACCGCCGCCGTCCTCGCCGTCCTCACCCGCCCACCCCGCTGACCCCCACGAAACCGGAGAGCCCCACGCTGGGCAGCAGCACCACCATGATCCCGCGAAGAGGACATGGGTGGTGGCACCGTCGGACGGACACCGACCAGGTCAGGTTCTCGCCGGAGCCCGACCTGCGCAGGGATCAAGCCTGACCGCCCGGAGCAGGTCGGGCTCCGGCGAGAACCCACGACCGCGCCGCGACCGGCCTCGACGAAGAGCTAGCGACGCGCCCAGGTCCAGGCGTACCCCTCGTCCTCGCACTCGCCGGCCGCGTCGCACAGGTCGAGCGGGCGGAAGGTGTCCACCATGACGGCCAGCTCGTCGAAGAAGTCGACGCCGATGGAGCGCTCCGCCGCACCCGGCTGCGGGCCGTGGGTGAAGCCGGACGGGTGCAGCGAGATGGAGCCCTGCTCGATGCCGGAGCCGCGCCGGGCCTCGTAGTTGCCGCCGGTGTAGAAGAGCATCTCGTCGGAGTCGACGTTGTGGTGGTGGTACGGCACCGGGATGGCGTCCGGGTGGTAGTCCACCTTGCGCGGGACGAACGAGCAGATCACGAAGTTCGGGCCCTGGAAGGTCTGGTGCACCGGCGGCGGCTGGTGGATCCGGCCGGTGATCGGCTCGAAGTCGTGGATGGAGAAGGCCCACGGGTACATGTGCCCGTCCCAGCCGACCACGTCGAACGGGTGGTGGGCATAGACATGCCGGGTCCAGCCGCGCCGGTGGCGGACCAGCACCTCGACGTCGGTGCCGTCGACCAGCAGCGGCGCGTCCGGCCCCCGGACGTCCCGCTCGCAGTACGGCGAGTGCTCCAGGAACTGGCCGCGCACCGACAGGTAGCGCTTGGGCGGGCCGATGTGCCCGGTGGCCTCGACGGCGAGCAGCCGGGTGGGGGAGTCGCCGGTCGGCACCAGCCGGTGGACGGTCGAGGTGGGGATGACCACGTAGTCGCCGGCCACCGCGTCGAGCACGCCGAAGGTGGATTCCACCCGCAGCGTGCCGGCCTCCACGTAGAGGCACTCGTCGCCGGTGGCGTTGCGGTAGAGCGGGGACGGCCGGTCGGCCAGCACGTACGCGATCCGGACATCGTCGTTGGCCAGCAGGTAGCGCCGGCCGAGGACCGGGTCGGCGCCGGTGCCGTCCAGCTTGTGGGTACGCAGGTGGCGCGGCTTGAGCGGGAGGTTCGGCATCCGGGTGTACGCCGGCGGGGTGAACTCCTCGGCGGCGACGATCGCGGTGGGCGCGTGCCGGTGGTAGAGCAGGGACGAGTCGGAGGAGAAGCCCTCCTGGCCCATCAACTCCTCCGTGTAGAGGCTGCCGTCGGGCTGGCGGAACTGGGTGTGCCGCTTGCGGGGCACCTCGCCGACGCTGCGGTAGTACGGCATGTCGCCTCCCGTTATGTCCCGTTCTCCGGCCGGTGACGTCCGATAATCGGACGCTGTTGTCCGTTCCTTGTAGCGTCCCGTAGATTCTTGTCTCGTGTCAACGCAGGTCCCCCGACTCTTCGCCGGCCTCGTCGACGACGCCGCCGTGTTCCCGCCCGGCAGCGCGTCCCTGCCGGACGCCGTCGCCGCCCACCACCGGCACCGCGACGCCTGGTACGCCGACCTGGTCGGCCCGCTGCTGGTGCCCGCCTCGACGCTGCCGGTCCTGGCCGGCCTGCTCCGTCCGGACGGGCGGATCGCGGCCGGTGTCATCGGTGACCTGGCGATCGGCCGGCTCGACGCGGCGCTCGCCGAGGCCGATCCCCGGATCACCGTCCGGCAGATCGAGGTGGCGGTCGCCAAACGTGGCGAGGACCCGCAGCCCGGCCTGGCCGAGCTGCTGAAGCTCGCCGAGCGGCTGGCCGGCGTCGACGTCTACGCCGAGGTCCCGTTGACCTTCGGGTTGACCGGCGCGCTGGACACGCTGGCCGGCGCGCGGGCCGACGGGCTGCCGGTCGCGGCGAAGTTCCGCACCGGCGGGCTGGCCGCCGAACTCTTCCCCACCCCGGTCGAGTTGGCCGCGGTGATCTGCGCCTGCCGCGACCGGGGCCTGCCGTTCAAGCTGACCGCCGGGCTGCACCACGCGCTGCGCCACGTCGACCCGGAGACCGGCTTCACCCACCACGGCTTCGGCAACGTGCTGGCCGCGGCCCTCGCCGCCGCCGAGGGCGCCGAGGTGGACGCGGTCGCCGCCCTGCTCGCCGCGACCGACCCGCTGCCCCTGGTCGAGCAGGCCCGGGCGCGGCGCGACGAGGAACGCCCGCTCTGGGTCGGCTTCGGCTCGTGCAGCATCCTGGAACCACTGACCGATCTGATCCGGCTGGGGCTGGTGAACGGGGGATTCGACCGATGAGCGAGCGTAGCGAGCGAATCAGCAGGCGCAGTGCGTTGGTGCCTCATGGCGGCACGGAGCGGAGCGGAGTGGCGGCATGAGCGAGCGTAGCGAGCGAATCAGCAGGCGCAGTGCGATGCTGCCTCATGGCGGCACTGCTCACAGTCCGATCCCCGGCCGAGGCCGCGGCGACGGTGCTGCACAGACCGACGCGGCCGGGGCTCGGACCGTTCGGCGCAGCGGAGTGGCGGCATGAGCTGGGTGACGGGCGCCGACGCTTCCCCGTACGGGGTGGCCAACCTGCCGTACGGGGTGTTCCGGCACGACGGACGCGGGCCGCGGATCGGCGTACGCATCGCCGACCTCGTGTTCGACCTGGCCGGCGCGGAGGCGGCCGGCCTGGTGCTCGCCGCCGGCGCGCTGGGCCGTCCCACTCTCAACGACTTCATGGCGCTGGGCCGTCCGCAGTGGACGTCGGTGCGGCAGCGGATCGTCGAGCTGCTCACCGACCCCGCGCACCGGGCGGCGGTGGAGCCGCTGCTGGTCCCGCTCGACGAGGCGGAGCTGCTGCTCCCCTTCGAGGTGGCCGACTACGTCGACTTCTACTCCTCCGAGCACCACGCCTCGAACGTCGGCCAGATCTTCCGCCCCGGCCAGCCGCCGCTGCTGCCCAACTGGAAGCACCTGCCGATCGGCTACCACGGCCGGGCGGGGACCGTCGTCGTGTCCGGCACCCCGGTGGTGCGTCCCACCGGGCAGCGCGCCACCCCGCAGGGTCCGACCGCCGGCCCCTCCGTACGCCTCGACATCGAGGCCGAGGTGGGCTTCGTGGTCGGCGTGCCCAGTGCCCTCGGCGACCGGGTCGCCGCCGCCGACTTCGCCGACCACGTCTTCGGCGTGGTGCTGGTCAACGACTGGTCCGCCCGGGACATCCAGGCCTGGGAGTACCAGCCCCTCGGCCCGTTCCTGGGCAAGTCCTTCGCCACCTCGGTCTCGGCCTGGGTGACCCCGCTGGACGCGCTCGCCGACGCGTTCGTACCGGCGCCCGAGCAGGACCCGCCGGTGCAGGACTACCTGCGCGACACCCCGCACCTGGGGCTCGACCTGCGCCTCGCGGTGGAGTGGAACGGCGAGCGGGTCGCCGAGCCGCCCTTCGCGACCATGTACTGGACGCCCGCCCAGCAGCTGGCCCACCTCACCGTCAACGGGGCCTCGCTGCGCACCGGCGACCTCTACGCGTCCGGCACCGTGTCCGGCCCGGAACGCGGCCAGGTCGGCTCCTTCCTGGAACTCACCTGGGGTGGCACCGAGCCGGTCAAGGTCGGCGGCGGCGAGACCCGCACCTTCCTGGAGGACGGCGACACCGTCACCATCCGGGCCACCGCCCCCGGTCCGGACGGCACCACCGTCGCCGTGGGCGAGGTGACCGGGCGGATCCTGCCGGCCCGCTGACGTTCCGCAGCGGCCGGTCGCACCCGCTGTGCGACCGGCCGGTTCTCCTGCCGCGTTGATCGACCGGATTCGGTCACCATCCCACGCCGTCCCGTCCGGGGCGGCGTGGGTCGTGGCCGGCGTGGCACGTCCCAGCGGACAGGAGGTACGAGCATGAACGATCTCGTGGGCGCCCTCTGGCGTACCAGTAGTCGTTCCAACGATCAGGGGCTCTGCGTGGAGGTGGCGGACAACCTCGTACGCGACCGCGGCGTGGTCGGGATACGCGACTCCAAGGACCCGGACGGGCCGGTGCTCGTCGTCGGTCCGCCGGGCTGGACGGCGTTCGTCGAGGCGATCCGCCTCGGCGGCTTCCGCCCCTGACCCCGCCACGCGGGACCGCACCGGTGCCCCGATCTGGGCACCGGTGACGGAAATTCCACCGGGGGACCCCCCGTGGCGCGCTCACCCGCCGTACCGTGGACGCCACGGGAGGTGTCATGTCGACGGTCACGGTCACCGAGTTCGTCGAGGCGCGGGCCGACGAAGTGTGGGCGCTCCTGGTCGACCTGCCGGTCCGCGCGGACTGGCTCCGCACCGTCGGCGGCGTCGAGCTGCTGACCCAGGGCCGGCTGGGTCCCGGCACCGCCTGGCGGGAGACCCGCACCAGGCCGGACGGCGGCGACCAGGCGGAGGAGTTCGTGGTGCTGGAGGCGGGGCCGCCGCACCGGCTGGTGCTCAGCTCGCCCGGCATCGGGGTGGACTACCGGATCACCTGGACCCTGCGCGCCGTGCGCCGGCGGGGCCGGGGCTGCACCGCCGTCACCGTGGAGCAGCAGGCGCTGCCGACCGCCCCGTACGGCCGGGTGGTCGCGCTGCTCTTCGGGGGGCTGGCCGCCCGGGCGGTCGAGGGGTCCATCCGCCGCGACCTCACCGACCTCGCCACCGCCGCCGTGCGCGCCAACGGCGCCGAGGCGGCCTGAAGCCGACGCCGTGCGCGCCAACGACGCCGAGGCGGCCTGAAGCCGACGACGTGCGCGCCAACGGCGCACTGAAGCCGACGGCGTGCCGGGCCGGCCCCCGATCCGCCGCGAGCGCGGGCCGGACCACGGCGCAGGCCGGCCGCCGAGTCTGGGAACGACGGCGACCCCGCCGGGTGACACCGGCGGCGACGCCGCGACCTGCGCGGGGTAACCGGGGGTTGCCTCGGTAGGGTGCCGGGCGGAGGTGCGGCATGGGTGTCCAGAAGGGCCGGCGACGGATCATGGTCGCGGTCGCGGCGCTGCTCGCCCTCGGGGCGGGCGCCGCCGTCGGCTACCGGGTGCTCGCGCCCGCCGAGGTCGTCACGCCCGCCCAGGCTGCCCTGCCGCCGCTGGTCACCCCGCCCACCGGGGTGGTGGGCCGGCTGCCCGCCGCGCCGCTGATCGTCGACGGCCGGCTCCGGGTGTACGCGGCGCAGCGCCAGCTCTACGCCGACCGGCCGGCCGACAGCCGGCACCGGGTCACCCCGTTCTGGTCGTACCGGCGGTGGCCGGCCCAGCTCGACGGGGTGCTGGTGACCGGCAGCACGGTGGTGAGCCGCTGGTCGGACGGGAAGGTCGTCGCACTGGACGGCCGTACCGGAAAGGTGGCCTGGCGGGCCGACGGCCCAGCGCCGGGGGAGGTCTCCGCCGCCCGGCGCACCGGCGCGGCCGTGGTCTGGGACCCGCGGGGGATCTTCGTCGCGCCGGGTCCGGACGAGCGGATGACGCTGGTGGTGTCCGGCGGGGGCGAGCTGCGCGGGTACGCGCTGGCCGACGGGCGGGAGCTCTGGCGGGCCACCGGTGGCGCCGACTGCCGGACCGATCTCGGGACCAGCGCCGCCGGCCAGGTCCTCTCGGTGGACGCCTGTGCCGGGCCGGCGAGCGTGGAGTTCCGCGACGCGGCGACCGGCGTGGTGACCGGCCGCTGGCGTCCCCCGGGCGCCGGTCCGGAGCTGTCCGTCACGCCGCTGGGTTGCCTGACCCCGCGCTCGCAGTGCCGGGGGCTGCGCACCTCCGACGGTCGGGGCTGGCTGGTCGGCCCGGGTGGGCCGCCGCTCGCCGCGCCGGCTCTGGACGCCGACGACATCATCCTGTCCGGGGAGTTCGCCATCGGGGTCACCGGCGGCGTGCTGAACGGCCGGGAGGCGCGTACCGGCAGGGAACGGTGGCGGCGCGGCGACCTGGGCGAGGTACGGGTGATCGCGGTCGAGCCCGGTCGGGTGCACGTGCTGACCCCGGAGCGGGACCTGATCACGCTGGATCCGAGGACCGGGGCGCAGCGGTCCCGTTTCCCGCTCACCGTCGGGGAGGACGGACTCGGCTGGGTGCCCGGGCTGGCGTACGCGGTCGACGGCTACGTGGCCGTGGAGCGGATCCGCGAGCGGGCCCGTCCGGAGGACGACGACCAGGGCTGGTTCCTGAACTCCGAGCCGGTGGTGCTCGCCGTGACCTGAGGTCACTGCGAGGCAAATCGGGCAAAATGTCCTAAAATGCAATAGCGTGAGTCGTCGGTCCGCCTCCGCTCGGGGTTGGCGGAGGCGGACCGACGTCGGGCTCAGGCCAGCGCGGACTCCGCCGCGGCCAGGAAGGCGTCGTTCTCGGCCGGGGTGCCGATGGTGACCCGGACCCCGTCGCCGGCGAACGGCCGGACGATCACCCCGCGCGCCTCGCAGGCCCGGCCGAAGTCCACCGCCCGGTCGCCCAGCGGCAGCCAGACGAAGTTGGCCTGGCTGGACGGCACGTCCGGGACCAGCTTGCGCAGCGCCTCGGTGACCCGGTCCCGCTCGGCGACGACCAGCGCGCAGCGCCGCTCCACCTCGTCCGCCTGCGCCAGCGCGGCCAGCGCGCCGGCCTGGGCGGCCATGCTGGTGGAGAAGGGGGTGACCACCTTGCGCACGGCGGCGGCCACCTCGGGGGCGGCGACCAGGAAGCCGATCCGCAGCCCGGCCAGCCCCCAGGCCTTGGAGAGCGTGCGGAGCACCACCACGTTCGGCCGGTCCAGGTAGGTCAGGCCGTCCGGCACCTCCGGGTCGGTGACGAACTCGCGGTACGCCTCGTCGATGACGACCAGCACGTCCTCGCCGACCGAGTCGAGGAACCGGTCCAGCTCCGCCTTGCGGACCGCCGTGCCGGTGGGGTTGTTCGGGTTGCAGACCAGCACCATCCGGGTCCGGTCGGTCACCGCCGCGGCCATCGCCGCCAGGTCGTGGCCGTGCCCGGCGTCGTTGGGCACCCGCACGCTGGTCGCGCCGCTGGTCGCCGCGATGATCGGGTACGCCTCGAACGACCGCCACGAGTAGAGCAGCTCGTCGCCGGGCAGGCAGGTGGCCCGGACCAGGTGCTCGGCCAGCGCCACCGACCCGCAGCCGGTGGCGATCCGGTCGGCGTCCACGCCGTACCGCTCGGCCAGCGCCTGGCGCAGCGCGACCACGCCCATGTCCGGGTAGCGGTGCGAGCCGGTCACCGCCTCGGTGACCGCCTCGACCACGCCGGGCAGCGGGCCGTACGGCACCTCGTTGCTGGCCAGCTTGATCGCCTCCGGCAGACCCAGCTCGCGGGCCAGGTCGGCCGGGCTGCGACCCGGTACGTAGTTGGGCAGCGCGTCCAGGTCGGCGCGGGTCAGGCGCAGCGCGGGACGGTGACGTCCGGTGTCGGTCATGGGGTGTCTCCCGGGGAGTCGGCACGGTCGTGCGGGGCGGTACGGGTGGCGGGGCTGCCGGGTCGCGGCAGTTGCACCACGACGGTCTGGGCGCGCTTGTCGTGCAGCGCCTGGCGCAGCGGGTGGTCGAAGAGCGCGGAGATCGCGTCGACGAACTGGAGCAGCAGGCCGAAGCCGCAGCAGTACCAGAGCAGGGTGGGTAGGCCGAGCGTGCTCCACCGGCGGGTGGCCCGGCCGAAGCCGAGCGGCTGGTCCGCCTGGACGGACACCGCCCGGATGCGCATCACCCGCTTGCCGAGGGTCTGCCCCCGAGCTGCCATCGAGGGCACCTCGTACGCGTACCAGAGCGCGGTGGCGATCACCAGGATGGCGACCAGCAGCGACCCGGACTGCACCCCGGCGGCCGGCAGTGGTTCGGTGGACAGGTCGCGGGCGTTCACCCGCCGCCAGTACTCCTCGAAGGGCGGGGCGATCTCGATCACGAACCGCCAGACGAACCAGCCGTTGACCACCGCGTTGAGCAGGAACACGATGCCGAAGTCGATCAGCCGGGCGACCAGCCGGGTGCCGTACCCGGCGAGCGGCAGCCCGTGCGGGCGCGGCTCCGGTGGACGCCCCGGCCAGGTGGGGTGGGGCCAGCCGGGCGGCGGCCCCTGCGGATGGCCCGCGCCCGGGCCGGGAGGCAGGCCGACGCCCGGTGGGACGCCGTGGCCCGGTGGGACGCCGTGGCCCTGCGGGACGCCGACGCCCTGCGGGCCCGCGCCGGGGCCGGGCGGGCCCGGCGGCCCGGGCGGGCCCGGCGGCCCGGGGAACCCGGTGGCCGGCGCGGCCGGGGAGACCGGCGGCGGCTCCGGGGCGGGGGGCGGCTCCGGCGGCGGGGGCCCCTCCGGCGGGGTGACGTCGACCGGGACGGGCGCGCCGACCCAGCCCTCGCCGTCCCACCAACGCCTGGTGGTGGGCTCAGCGGGGTCGACGTACCAGCCTGGTTGCACGCTCACCCGGACACCTTAACGACGACGGTGCCGGCGAACTTGTCGTGGAGGCACTGCTGCCAGGGCTTGTCCCACAGCTGCCAGAGCCCGTCGACGTAGCTGAACCCGGGGATGACCGATCCGCCGATCTGGTGGGCGGCCCACCGCTTGGCCGCCACCTTCCGGTCCAGCGTGGCGGTCGGGTCGAGCGGCACGATGCGCAGCTTCATCACCCGCTTGCCCACCGTCTGCCCGGTCTTGAACATCATCTCCACGTGGAAGACGTACGTCACGCCGATCGCGAACAGGAAGACCCCGGCCTCCAGGGCCAGGAACGGCAGCAGGAAGTCCGTGAACGGGTCCGGCTCGGCGTAGGTGCCGTCCGGTGGGGTGGCGGTCAGGTCGGGCAGTACCGCCATGAAGAAGACGAGCACGGCGGGCAGGATGACCACCATGCAGGCGGCCATGATCACCAGACTGTCGATCAGTACCGCCAGCAGCCGGTCGCCGAAGCTGGCCAGCGGCTGGCCGCCGGGGCTGAGCGGTACGGCCGGGAAGCCGGGCCGGGGCGGGGGGCCGGAGGCGGGCGCCGGGTAGGTCGGCAGTCCGGAGTACGGGCCGGGCTGCGGTGGCACGGCGTACCCCTGAGGGGTGGGACCGGAGGGCGGCGCGAAGCCGCCGCCGGCGGCGGGCGAGGGCCCACCGGCCGGCGGCGTCGGGTAGGTCGGAGGCTGCGTCACGCTCGACAGTGTTACAGGTTGCCGCGCGCTTCCTGCTCCCGCTCGATCGCCTCGAAGAGCGCCTTGAAGTTGCCCTTGCCGAAACCGAGCGAGCCGTGCCGCTCGATCAGCTCGAAGAAGACCGTCGGGCGGTCCTGCACCGGCTTGGTGAAGATCTGGAGCAGGTAGCCGTCCTCGTCCCGGTCGACCAGGATCTTGCGGGACTTCAGCTCCTCGATGGGCACCCGCACCTGGCCGATCCGGGCGCGCAGCTCCGGGTCGTCGTAGTACGAGTCCGGGGTTTCCAGGAACTCGACGCCGGCGGCCCGCATCGCGTCGACGCTGGCCAGGATGTCGTTGGTGGCCACGGCGATGTGCTGGGCGCCCGGGCCCTGGTAGAACTCCAGGTACTCGTCGATCTGCGACTTCTTGCGGGCGATCGCCGGCTCGTTGAGCGGGAACTTCACCTTGCGGGTGCCGTTGGCGACGACCTTGCTCATCAGCGCCGAGTAGTCGGTGGCGATGTCGTCGCCGATGAACTCGGCCATGTTCGAGAAGCCCATGACCCGCTTGTAGAACTCCACCCACTCGTCCATCCGGCCGAGCTCGACGTTGCCGACCACGTGGTCGACCGCCTGGAAGAAGCGCTTCGGCTGGATGCCGGCGTCGATCATCGGCTGCCGGTCCACGATCGGGCCGCGGGCCACGAAGCCGGGCAGGAACGGGCCGGTGTAGCGGGACCGGTCGACCAGGGTGTGCCGGGTGTCGCCGTACGCGGCGATGGCGGCCAGCCGGACGGTGCCGTGCTCGTCGGCGACGTCGTGCGGCTCGACCAGCCCGGTGGCGCCCTGCGCCACGGCGTGTGCGTACGCGGCGTCGACGTCCGGCACCTCCAGCGCGATGTCGGAGACGCCGTCGCTGTGCTTGGTGACGTGCTCGGCGCCGGCGGCGTCGGGGCGGACCGCGCCGGTCAGCACGAACCGGGCGGAGCCGCTGGTCAGCACGTACTCGGCGTGGTCCCGGTAGCCCTGCTCCGGCCCCCGGTACGCCACGCAGGTCATGCCGAACGCGGTGGAGTAGTAGTGCGCGGCCTGCTTGGCGTTGCCGACCAGGAAGTGCACGTGGTCGAGGCCCTTGACCGGGAACGGGTCGTGGCTGATGTCGTGGTCGACGGCGCCGACGAGGGCGTCGACGTCGACCTCCTCGGTCGACTGCGGTCGGTCGATCGCCTGGGTCATGGTGTCCTCCCTTGCGTACCGGCCGGCCTCGTGGGCCGTCGCGGTGCTCCGATGCTCTTCCACGGAGGATCGCGGTGACCCGGCTCACTGGGCAACCGTCACCGATCCTGCTGGTCATCCTGCACATTCGGTAGAGTGTTGAAACATGAACGCTGGACAGGATGTACAGCTCGACCAGCTGGACGCCAGGTTGATCCAGTTGCTTGCCGACGAGCCGCGGATCGGGGTGCTGGAGTGTTCCCGCCGGCTCGGGGTGGCCCGGGGCACCGTCCAGGCCCGGCTGGACAAGCTGGTCGAGCGGAGGGTGATCGGTGGCTTCGGGCCGGAGGTCTCGCCGGCCGCGATCGGCTTCGGGGTGACCAGCTTCGTCACCCTGGAGATCAGCCAGCGGCACGGCCACGACGCGGTCACCGCCCATCTGGCCGCCATCCCCGAGGTGCTGGAGGCGCACACCATCACCGGCGCCAGCGACCTGCTCTGCCGGATCGTCGCGAGATCCAACACCGACCTCCAGCGGGTGATCGACCAGATCGTCTCGTACGAGGGCATCCGCCGCGCCTCCACGATCATCGCGCTGGCCGAGCAGATCCCCTACCGCGTCCTCCCCCTGCTCCCCTCCGCCACCACCCCCGCCTAACCCCCCCACCCCCCACC